>NZ_CAJMXC010000103.1:0-5008 GCF_905219715.1 Olsenella sp. CU969 | reverse complement strand
GCCGGGGGGCACGTCCACGGGACCGACCGCGGCGCGGGGTACGGGGGCCTCCTCCTGCTGCCTCCGGGCGCCGAAGCGACGCGGCTCCGACGACTTCCCGGGCCTTGCGGCGTGCTTGGCGTGTCTTGGCGTACGGGACGACCCGTCGCTGTAGGGGTTGTTCGCCATGGTCTCCTCGATGTGCGGGCCCGTGCCCGTGCCTCGGCAATGGTTACCCCAGCATCTTAGACGGTTTGGCAACCCCGGATACCCGCCCGTCACCGGTCTCGGCATCCACGAACATGAAAACGGGCCNCTCTCCGCAGCAACTCCACNGAGAGGGGCCCGTTCGGCCGAGGCGGCGACCACGAGGGCTAGCGGCGCGCCTCGCTCACGGTGCGGTGCACGGTACCGGCGGAAAGCGCCCAGCACACCGCCATGTAGCCGCCGTAGACCACCACGAACACCAGGGCGCCGGCCGCCGTGGCCCCCACGATGTCGAAGGGGGTGACCAAGGAGACGATCTCGCCCACCTTGGTGAGGGCCACCGCCGAGTGGGCCACGCCCACGGCCAGNGGCAGCAGGAAGTAGAAGANCACCTGGCTGANCAGGGAGCGGTTCTGGAGGCCCCGGGGGNATCCCAGCTCGTTNAGGAGACGGTAGCGCCCGGCCGAGTCGGCCACTCCGGAGAGCATCTGGATGGCGAGCACCGCGGCCACCGACATCACAAGCACGNAACCGATGTAGACCGCCATATAGCCCACGAGGCCCGTGAGGCTGCCCGAGCTCTCCCGCTGGGAGGCGAAGGTGCTGGAGTAGGTGAAGGTGCCCACAGCGCGGCCGTCGTCCATGAGCCAGTTGGCCCGCTCCACATCGGCGTCGGACTCGCCGCGGGCGAGCAGGGCCGAGGCGGGGAGGGAGTTCTCGTCGAAGTACTCGTCGAAGGCCCCCACCTGGTCGTCGGGGGCCATGAACTGCAGGAAGGACGTGGCAGGGGCCAGGCCGACCANCATGTCGTCNGGGACCACTAGGGTGCCGATGTTCTGNGAGACGCCGGAGTCGAACAGGGCGGCGCTCTCGTCGGTCACCACCTCCTGGACGGTGAGGTCGCGGCCGGCCACGGAGACGGGCAGGGCCGAGGCGGCCACCTGGTCCCAGAAGCGACCGAAGGTGGAGGGGCTGTCGGTGGTCACGATCATGGACCCCTCGTCGAGGGACACCGGCTCCATGCCCAGGAGCTGTCGGGAGGCGTTGTAGCTGGAAAGGGGCTCCAGGACAGGGTAGGTGTCGGCCGCGACGTCCGCGAGGTTGTACTCCTTCCAGAAGCCCATGGTGCCGGTGGCCTTGGCGACGTCGGCCAGGGACGTGCCACCCTCGGGCGCCCCGGGGACGTGCTGGTCGTAGGTGTTCACCTGGGCCGTGCGGACCCCGAACCGGTCGAAGTCGATGNNCAGGCNCCGGTAGTTCTCGGCCATGNCCACGGGGGCGGTGGCCTCGGCGAAGGCCTGGCCGTTGCCCTCGGAGGAGTACGCCTGGATGTTGCCGGAATCGAAGTAGAAGGCGTTCACCGACGCGGTGTAGGGGTTGCAGCGCAGGAGCGAGTCGTTGAGGGAGGTGGCCAGGGCCATACCCGTGGTCACCGAGGTGACGGCGAGGAAGAGCACCATGGCCGTGACCCCCATGGCGGCCGAGCTGGAGTTGATGCGGCTCGCCACCTGACGCACGGTGAACATGTGGAGGTCGCGCAGGTAGAAGTGCCTGAGGCTCTCGGCCCCCTTGACCAGCACCGTGGGCAGCGCCCAGAACAGCAGGAACGTGCCGGCCGTGACCATGGCCGTGGTGATGGCGAACTGCAGGTTGGCCTGGCCGTCCTCGCCCGTCGTGCTCCCCAGCATCACGGGGAAGCCCATGGTGAGCAGGCGCTGGTAGGCCCAGACGATGAGGGCCACGGACACCACCAGGGCCACGGCGGAAAGCACCGGGCGCCTGAGGCGCACCGACTCGTTGGCCCTGCCGCCCCGCACGAGCTCCACCAGGCGCAGGCGCGAGATGGTGCGCAGGTTGAACAGGAGCATGACCACGAAGGTGACGGCGAAGCAGGAGGCCACGGTGACGAGGGCGTCCCCGGAGACGATGAAGCGGAACTCCTTGACCGTCTCGTTGAACAAGGCCGCCGAGACGAAGACCAGGAGCTGCGAGGCGAAGAGCCCCAGCACGAGCCCCACCAGGAAGGCGGCCACGGAGGCCACCAGGGTCTCCACCGCCATGATGAGGCCCACCTGGCCGCGGGTCATGCCCAGGATCTGGTAGAGTCCGAACTCCTCCTTGCGGCGACGCACGAGGAAGTTGTTGGCGTAGACCATGAGGAACCCTAGGACCACCGCCAGGCCATAGGTGAGGCCGTGGAGCAGGTCGGCAATGAAGAGCAGGGTCTCGCTGGCCGACCCGGACAGGAACTCCCCCTGGACCCCGATGGTGTTGAAGGCGTAGAAGACCGCCACGCCCAGGGCGATGGTGACGAAGTAGACGGCATAGTCGCGCAGGGAACGGCGGACGTTGCCGAGGGCGATCTTAACGAGCATCGCCACCCCCCATCACCGAGATGACGCGGTTGACCTCGGCGAAGAACTCCTGGCGGTCGCGGTCTCCGCGGCGGACCTCGGTGAAGAGGCTGCCGTCGCGGATGAACAGCACGCGGTGGCAGTAGCTGGCGGCGTAGGCGTCGTGGGTGACCATGAGGATGGTGGTGTCGTAGTCGCGGTTGAGCCGCTCGAACGACTCGAGGAGCACCTTGGAGTTCTTGGAATCCAGGGCGCCCGTGGGCTCGTNGGCGAGCACGAGGGCCGGGTCGGCCACGATGGCGCGGCAGGCGGCGATGCGCTGGGCCTGGCCGCCGGACACCTGGTAGGGGTACTTGTCGAGNACCTCGGAGACGTTGAGGGAGGTGGCCACCTGCTCGGTGCGCTCGCGGATGAACGACGGCTTGCGGCGGGCGATGGTGAGCGGGAGCTCGATGTTCTCGCGGCAGGTGAGGGTGTCCAGGAGGTTGGAGTCCTGGAAGATGAAGCCCAGCTGGGTGCGGCGGAAGTCGGCCAGGGCGCGCTGGCGCATGTGGGCGACGTCGGTGCCGTCCACCACCACCTCGCCGGAGGTGGGCCGGTCGATGGTGGCGATGCAGTTGAGCAGGGTGGTCTTGCCGGAGCCGGACGGGCCCATGATGGCCACGGACTCGCCCTTGGCGACGGTGAGGCTCACCCCGTCGAGGGCCCGGGTGGCACTGGCGAGGCCTCCCCCNTACACCTTCACCAGGTCGCGGACCTCGAGGACGTTGGACATGGCGGTTCCTTTCTCCAGGGATCGTGCGGTGGGGAGGGTCAGCGGGAGAACACCCAGAGGGCGGCCATCATCACGGCGCCCACGACGGTCATGAGGGCCGTCCAGCACGCCAGCTCGACGGTTGACATGGAACCGTCCAGCACGGCCTGGTTGTTCTCGAAGTAGGTGTCGAGGGCCCGCTTCATCATGGTGCTCCTCCTCACGGGTCGGCGTTTCTGACGACTCCCATGGTGGAGGAGGGCCCCGGGGGCTGCCATCGATTGGGCTTACGGTGGGTGACAGTGCCGTAAGGGAGGGCCTGCCGGAGGCGCAGGGGGGCTGACGGCAGCCCCAGCGGCACCCGCCCCGGCACCTGAACACGGTTGAGGGCGGGTCCCTGCGCCGGTTTGCACGGGAACCCGCCCTCTAGGGCGCCCAAGGGTGCGAGATCCGCCCTCAGACGCGTTCAGGTGGGGAAAGGGTCGCCCTCAGACGCATTCAGGTGCCAAGAGGAGCAGCGGGCCGACGGGTGGGGGGTCAGGCCATGCGGCGGGCCTCGATGGCCCTGCCGAGGGTGACCTCGTCGGCATACTCCAGCTCGCCGCCCACGGGCAGGCCCGAGGCCAGGCGCGTCACCTTGACGCCCAGGGGGCGGATGGTGCGAGCCAGGTAGGTGGCGGTGGTCTCGCCCTCCACGTCGGGGTTGGTGGCGAGGATCACCTCGGCCACCTCGTCGGAGGAGAGCCGGGCCATGAGCTCGCGCACGTGGAGCTGCTCGGGACCCACCTTGTCCATGGGCGAGACGACACCGCCCAGCACGTGGTAGAGGCCGTGGTAGACGCCGGTGCGCTCGATGGCCGAGACATCGCGCGGCTCCGCCACCACACAGATGGAGGAGCGGTCGCGCGAGGGGTCGGCGCAGACGTCGCAGACGTCGCCCGTGGCGTACGAGAAGCACACGGGGCAGAAGTGCACGAGGCGTTTGACGTCGAGGACGGCCTGGGCGAGGCGCCGGGCCTCCTCGCCGTCCACCGACAGCAGGTGGTAGGCGATGCGCTGGGCCGACTTGGGGCCGATGCCGGGCAGGCGTCCGAGCTCGTCGAGGAGCCGCGTGAGCGCACGGCGGTCGCCGTCGGGTGATGGTGAGGGGGCGCCCAGGGGCGTCCCCGTGGGGTCGCTGCCGTACAAGGGGCTAGAACAGGCCGGGGATGCCCATGCCGCCCAGGTCCATGCCGCCAAGGCCGGTGGCGGAGGCCACCTCGCTGTTGGCCGCCTCGGAGGCGGAGTTGAGGGCGTCGTTGACGGCGGCCAGGATCATGTCCTGGAGCAGCTCGACGTCGTCGGGGTCGAGGGCCTCGGGGTCGATGGCGATGGACTTGAGCTGCATGTCGCCCGAGGCGACCACCTTGACCATGCCGCCGCCGGCGCTGGCGGAGACCTCGAGCTCCTTGGCCTTGTCCTGGGCCTGGGCGAGCTGCTCCTGCATCTTCTTGGCCTGCTGCATGAGCTGGTTCATGTTCACGCCGCCCATGTTGCCGCGGGGCATCCCGCCGCGGGACATGCGGTTCTTAGCCATGGGTTGACCTTTCTGTCGGGGGTGCGCCGGCGGAGGCCGGCGGTGCTGTCACAACTGTAGCGGTCGCGGCGCGTCATTTGTCTGGTCGTGTCCCAACGGTCGGACACTTTTGTCCCAGCAGTCGGACACCTGTCTCTT
>NZ_CAJMXC010000102.1:0-5314 GCF_905219715.1 Olsenella sp. CU969 | reverse complement strand
CCCCGAAGCCGGCCTCGCCGATGACGGCGGCAGCGGCGGCGAGCTCGGCGGCGGGACGCACGAGGGCGAACCGCACGTAGCCCTCGCCCTCGGGGCCGAAGGAGGAGCCCGGCGTCACGATGATGCCGGCCCTCTCCATAAGCTCCTCGGCGAAGGCCATGGAGTCGGAGGCGTAGCGCTCGGGCAGGCGTGCCCACATGAACATGGTGCCCTTGGCGTTGGGGCGGTCCCAGCCGACGGCCTCGAGGCCGTCGGCCAGGGCGTCGCGGCGGGCCTGGTAGGCGAGGCGCTGCTCCTCCACGGGTTCCAGCGGGCCCTCGAGCGCCGCGATGGCGGCCTTCTGCAGCGGCATGAACGTGCCGAAGTCGATCTGGCCACGGAGCTTGCGGAGCGCCGCCACGACGTCGGGCCGGCCCACGAGGAACGAGAGGCGCGCGCCGGTGACGTTGAACGACTTGGAGAGCGAGAAAAACTCCACGCCCACGTCCACGGCCCCGGGGAACGAGANGAACGAGCCGCCGGCCGGGCCGTCGAACACGATGTCGGAATAGGNATTGTCGTGGACGACGAGCAGATCGTGCTCGCGTGCGAACTCGATGATGCCCTCGTAGAGCCNCTCGGTGCTCACGGACCCCACGGGGTTGGCCGGCAGCGACACCACCATGTAGGTGGCCTCGTCGGCCGTGGCCGGGTCGATGGAGGCGACGTCCGGGCGGAAGCCGTTCTCGCGGGTGAGCGGGTAGTACACCGGGGTCGCGCCGGCGATGTGGGCCGCACCGGCGAAGATCGGATAGCAGGGGTCGGGAACGAGGAGGGAGTCGCCNGGGTCGAGCAGGGCCAGGGCGAGGTGGCCCATGCCCTCCTGGGTGCCCGAGACCATCATCACCATGTCGGGGGAGATCTCCACGCCGAACCGCNGCCGGTAGTAGGAGCACANGGCCTCGAGGAGCTCGTCGGTGTCGTGGAGGGAGTACTTCCAGTTGGCGGGGTCGGCCGCGGCCTCCACGAGGGCGTCCACCACGTGGGCGGGCGGCTCGAAGTCCGGCGTCCCCACGGAGAGGTCCACGATGGTGCGGCCCTCGGCCTCGAGCTCACGGCGGCGGGCGTTGAGCGATGCGAAGACCTCGTCGCCGAAGGCGTCGAGGCGGCGGGAGAACTCCATGGGCGGTCCCTTCTCGGAGGTGGCGCGTGGCGCGTGCGTTCCTTGACGGCACCTTACGATAGCGCACGGCGNCGNCGCCCNCGCNCCCTTNGGCCGGGGCGAAACAGAGCCGCCCCGGCCGCGGCGCACCTGTCATGCCCAATGCGCGCCCGTGGCCTCACCCCACCCGCCGGTCGACCGGGTGCCCCGCAGCGGCGGTGCCTGGAACAAAATGGGTGGGTATGGCTGCACCCAAGAGAAAGCTGGCCCCATGCGCGTCTCTGTCATCGGCGACTCCATCTCGACCTTCGAGGGCTACATCCCCGAGGGGTGGAACGTGTTCTACACCGGCGAGAACCTGGCCGCCACCGGCGTCGCGAAGGTGGGCGACACCTGGTGGATGAAGGTCATCGAGGGCATGGGCGGCGAGTTCCTCGCCAACGCCAGCTGGTCGNGCTCCTGCGTGGAGGGCGTGGGCTACCCCGNCGGAGAGTCCCGCACCCGCACCGACGCCCTCAAGNAGNACGGCGAGAGCCCCGACGCGGTCCTGGTCTTCATGGGCATCAACGACTTCGGCTGGGGTGGCACCATGAANCAGATNCTGGGCCGCGGCACCGCCACGCCGTACAACATCGACCTCTCCAAGTACCCCCACGTGGCGCCCGCGCTGGCGCCGGCCGACGCCGCCGAGAAGTTCGGCGAGGCCTACAGCCGCATGCTGGCCAACATAGTCACCGACAACCCCGGCGTCGAGGTCTGGTGCATCACCGTGCCCGTGGGCAGGCTCGCCGGCGCCCCGGGCACGTGCTTCACCTACCCCCTGCGCGGCAACCACTTCGACCGCTACAACAACGCCATCCGCATCGCAGCGGNCCAGTGGCCCGGCTGCCACGTGGCCGACGCCCGCGCCCTCATGCTCGACTACGAGGCCGTGGACGGCACCCACCCCACCAAGCGAGGNATGGACCNGATCGCCCGGATGGTGCTCNCCTCCATGGGCAAGGGCGAGGTCCCCGAGGACTGCGACCGCAGCGAGCAGGTGTGCTTCCGCGACGACTGCATCGGCTGCCCCTACGCCCGCGGCACGGCCTTTGGCTGGAACACGGTGTGCGAGCTGCTGTTCCCTGAGCGCACCTACACCTGCGAGCGCGGCGTTCAGGCCTAGGGCGGCGGCAGGGACCGATAACGGCAAGGCGACCGGACCCGGCAGGGGCCCGGCCGCCTTTTTCATGGGGGTGAGACGGCGCCGGCGGCGGCGCTACCCGCGGACGGAGCCGCGCAGACGCCGGAAGGCGTCNTGCACCACGGAGCGCTGGGTGGCCAGGTTGACGCGGATGAAGCCGGAGCCCTCAGGGCCGAACATCGTGCCGGGATCCACCCAGAGGCCGGCGTCCACCTCCACGAGCCGCGCGAGGGCCTCGTCCGAGAGGCCGAGGCCGCGGCAGTCGACCCAGAGCAGGTAGGTGCCCTCGGGCTGCACCACGCAGAGTTCCGGCAGCTCCCCGGCCACGAAGCGGTTCACCCAGTCGACGGTGCCCTCGAGGTAGGCCTTGAGGTCGGCGAGCCACGGGCCGCCGTGCTCGAAGCACGCCACGGCCGCCTCCTGGGAGAGCGGGTTCACGCCAAAGTAGCCACAGGCGTCCATCTCGGCCTCGATGCGCGAGCGCACGTCGGCGTCGGGCACCCAGCCGCAGGCGAGCTGCAGGCCGGCCATGTTGAAGGTCTTGCTCGGCGACGTGCACACGATGCACCGGCAGCCGGCCTTCTCGGCGGCCGCGGCGAAGGGCGCGTGGGGGTGGCCCGGGCGGCCGAAGTCCGCGTGGATCTCGTCGGCCACCACGAAGACGTCGTGGTCGGCGCAGACACGGGCCATGGCGTCGAGCTCCGCGGGCGTCCAGACGCGGCCCACGGGGTTGTGCGGGTTGCAGAGGATGAACATGCGGGCGCCGGAGGAGACGACCGCCTCCTCGAACGCTGCGACGTCGAACGTGTAGGGGCTGGGGCCGGGTTCCTCCCCCGCCACGGCCGCGGCAAAGCCGGCGCGAGCCCGTCCGGGGTCGTAGGTGAGCGGCGCGCACACGAGGGTGCGGCCGTTGGAGCGGACGGTCTCGGAGAAGGGGTAGTAGACCGGCGGCTGGATGAGCACGGGGTCGCCGGGCGCGGTGAGGACCCGCACGGCCTGGGCGATGAGGAAGACCACGCCCGGGCCCGTGACGAGCGTGGACGGGTCGGGAGCCCAGCCNTCGTGGGCGGCGATNCAGCCGGAGNCNGCGGAGGCGAGGCGGCCCGACGCCTCGGTGTAGCCGAAGACCCCGTGGTCGGCACGGCCGTGGATGGCGGCCGTCACAGCCTCGGGCGCGCGGAAGTCCATGNCGGCCACCCAGAGGCGGAGGAGGTCCTCGCCGGGGTGGTCGGGGTGGTCCTGGTCGTGCTTGACGCTGCTCGTTCCGCGGCGGTCCACGGGCTCGTCGAAGTCGTGGGTCGTGGGTGCCATGGGGCTCCTTCCGGGATGGGTGCCTGGCCCGATGGTAACGCCTGCGCGCCGGGCGGTGCGACAGCGGCGCCTGGCCCATCTGTCACTTCGCCTATTTTGTCATTGATGACTTCTGCCCATGCCGGGTGGCCGTGGCACGGGTTCCGGGCAGTCGGCGCCGAGAGGCCCGCGCCGGAGGGGATCCGGCACGGGCCGGACGCCCATCGACGGCGTGAGACCCAGGGCGCCCGAGTGGTGGGACAAAAGTGCCCGACCACTGGGACAGAAGTGTCCGGGTGGTGGGACGGTGGTCAGCCGTCCAGGCGCATCTCCAGGGTGGAGCCCGCACGGCCGCGCCTCACCCGGATCTGGCGCGGCACGGAGTCCCGCAGCTCGTCCACGTGGCTGATGATGCCCACGAGCTTGTCGGTGCCGGTGAGCTCCGTGAGGGCGGCGACGGCCTTATCGAGGGCCTCGCTGTCGAGGGAGCCGAAGCCCTCGTCCACGAACATGGTGTCCAGGCGCACGCCGCCGGCCTGGGCCTGGACGACGTCCGAGAGGCCCAAGGCCAGGGAGAGCGACGCCTGGAACGACTCGCCGCCCGAGAGCGTGTCGGCGGCGCGGGACTTCCCGGTGAAGGCGTCCTCGACGTCGATGTCCAGACCGGCCTGGGAGTTGCCGTGGGCCTCGGACCGGCGCACGAGGCTGTACCTACCGCCGGTCATGACGGAGAGGCGCCGGTTGGCANCGGTNAGCACGGCGTCGAACCACGCCATCTGGAGGTAGGTCTCGAAGTCCACCTTGCGCAGCGCGCCGGAGCCCGCCGCGGCCTCTGCCAGCTCGGACACGGCGCCGGAGGTCTCCTCGAGCGCCTCCCGGCGCTTGGCNAGCGACGAGAGCTCCCGGGCCACGGCGGCGTTGACCGCCTGACGGGAGACCGCGGCGTCGCGCCCGGCCTCCACGGCGTCGTGCTCCGCCTTCCACTCCGCGCGGTCCCGGGCCAGGGCCTCGGCGTCCACGGGCTCCTCGGACGCCAGCTGCTCCGAGAGGGTGCCATGGGACGCCCGGGCCTCCGCCAGGGCCTTCTCGGCCGCGAGCACCTTCTCGCGGGCCTTCTCCCGCTCCCCGGCGAGCGCGTCCGCCCGCTCCCTGGCGGCGTCCACGGCGGCCTGGGCCGCGACCCGGCCGCCGAACTCCAAGCCCTCGGCGCGCCCCCTGCGGGCGGCCTCCGCCTGGTCGCGCAGCGCGCAGGCGATCGTCGCCGCCTCCTTGGCCGCCGATGCGGAGCGGGTGGCCTCCGCCAGGGCCTCGCGCCCGGCGGCCAGCGACTTCTCCAGCCGCTCCTTGCGGGTGCGGTCCTTCTCGAGGGCCTCGACCTCCCTGGCGAGCCCGTCGCGGCGCTCGGCGTGGCCGCGGGACTCCTGGGCGACCGCCCGAACCTCCCTCTCCGCGGCCTCCCCGGCCTCGCCGGGGTCCTCGGGCACCGACCCCTCCCCCGCCAGGGCCTCCCGTGCCTCGCAAAACGCCTTGAGGGCCTCCGCCACCGCACCGTCCTGCCGGTCGCGCCTGGCCTGGGCACGGTCGCGGTCGGCCTCGAGACGCTCCAGCTCCTCCTCCGAGGGGACGTCGCCTGGCACCGATGCGGGGTGGGGGTGGTCGAGGGACCCCGCACACGGGGCACGGCAGGCCAGCCGCAAGAT
>NZ_CAJMXC010000101.1:0-5682 GCF_905219715.1 Olsenella sp. CU969 | reverse complement strand
GGAGGGGACGGGAGAGCCCCTCCCTAGCGCGTGCGGGTCCAGCGGCCCGAGGCATCCACCCAGTACCGGCCCACCCAACGGCTGGTGGCCATGGCGCCGGAGCCGGTGAGGTAGTAGTCACCCACCCAGCGGTCAGAGGCCATGCGGCCCGAGGCGTCGCTCCAGTACCAGTCCCGGCCCACGCGGTACCAGCCGGTGAGCATCTTTCCAGAGCCGTCCAGGTAGTACCAGGAGCCGCCCTCCTTGAGCCACCCGGTGACCATGGCCCCGGAGGCACTCAGGTAGTACCAGGACCCTCCGTCGGCTACCCAACCGGTGGCCATGCGGCCGCTGGAGCGGTCGAAGAAGTACCACTTGCCGCCGTCCTTGAGCCAACCGCGGCCCATGGAGCCCACCGGGCCGTAGGGGCTGCCGGATCGGCGAAAGATGTACCAGAAGCCGCCCTCCTTCAGCCAGCCGATTCCCATGGAGCCCTCTGGCCCGTAGGGGTTTTCCTTCCCCCGGAACAGGTAGCGCTGGCCGTCGACGTCCTGCCAGCCTGTGCGCATGTAGCCGTCGGCGCCCAGCCAGTAGGTCTGGCCGGCCGCCCTCAGCCAGCCGGTCTGCCAGGCCGAGCCGGTGGACCAGCGTTGCCCGCTGCCNGCGGCCACCCAACCGNGCCGGCCCTTGGCGATGGCGAAGGTAGCGTTCACGGTGCCGACGTAAGAGCCTTTGCCCACAACGACAACCTTTGCCGTGCCCACATCCACATTATTCTTGTAGCTCACGGTGTACCCGCTGGCAGGCACCACGACGTTGCCAGCCTTCACGATGACGACGGGCGTGTGGGCACCGCCGTTCCAGGTGCGCGGCCCTCCCTGCACCTCCACCGAGGTCAGCTTGGTCGCGACGGGCTTCTCGGGCTTGGTCGGTACCTGCGGCTTCTCGGCAGCGGTGCCCACGTCGCGCCAGCGCAGCGAAGCCGCTCCCCCACCCACGGAAGCCACGTAGACGCGGGTCCCGGCCGCTACGGCGCCCACGTTGTCAGAGGAGCCCACCACGCGGGAACCCACCTGCCCCCAGGTGCCCAGCTTTGACGGCGATGCCTTCCACACGGTCACGGCATTGCCCGACTGCGCAGAGACGGCCAGGTAGAGCGAACCGCCGCTCGCCGCAAGCGACCCTTCGAGGGCGGCGGGCACCGAGGACGGGAGCGCCGTATAGACAGGCGTTCCTGACGGGGCCACCGACACCATACCGCCCGAGCCGTCCTGCCCCTTCACGTGGAGGTACCCGGTCTGCCCGACAAAAGCCGAGCTCAGACCGTTGGCCGCACCGGCGTGGCTCCAGACCTTGGTCCACAAAGAGCCTGAGAGACGCCACAGGCCCGTGGAGGACGCCGAGAAGTCAGACACGGCCACNGCGGGCACACCGCCGACGTCGACAACTGCGAGCGCCGCAACGTACCCGCACGGGACCTTGGCCCCCACCGTCGCGAGACGGGAGCCGTCCAGGCGGTATGCCTGCACGCCACCATCTTCCACCAGCACGTACGCCGTGCCGCCCACCACGGCCACCTCGCCGGCGTTGCCGGAGCCCGTCACCGAGGCAACGGAGGACCACGGGCCGGAGCCGGTCTGGCGATACAGCGTGAAACGGTTGGGCGAGCCATAGGCCACGGTGAGCACGTAGCGCCCAGAGCCCGAGGCGGCAACGGCCTTGAGGTCCTGGCCGGAGGCCACTGCGGCAAGCGAGCTCCACGAGGTCCCGTCAAAGACCGCAGCAGACACCTTGGAACCGCTGCCAACGCCCGTCTGCACCGCTTGGAGCACAGAGGGGCCGCTGGCCGCGACATCGCTGGCCACAACGTTGGTCGAGGGCAGCGGGCAAGCGCCGGAGCCGTCGGTGGCCCGGGTCCAGAGCCCGGCGTCGGCCGAGGAGGGTTTCGTCACGGCAAAGGTCACCGAATTGTCGGTCTGACCGGTCACCCGCACCACAAGGCNCGAGTTCTGGCCATCGGACAGGGTGATGGCGCCGTCCTCGAGACCCAGAGAGAGATCCTGCGACCCCAGGCTCTCGCGGCCGCCCAAGCTCAGCTGGCAATGACGTATGTCGCCGGCACCGTTGCCGCGGGGACCGCCTGTCTCGCCGGAGCGGAACAGGTACACGTAATCCTTGTCACCCTTGTTTCCCTCGGGCTTGGCGACTGGGTTCACGCGATACACGAGCAGGCCGGAACCGCCGATGGTCATGAGCGAGCCCTCTTGGGAGGTATCGAGGGCCGAGAGATCGGCGATGTCGGTATTTGCGCGACGGTACTCCAGGACAAAGTACTCGCTGTCGGAGAGGGGCGAGCGCACGGCCACGGCTTGGCGGCCAGAACCAGGGGCCGCCAGAGTGTAGGTGCCGGCGTCCACGGTGTCGAGAGGGAGCCAGCCGCAGTCGGCCCGGGTGATCGCCAGCGGCCACATGAGCTTGGAGCCGCCATGCTGAGCCATGATGGCCCACACGCCCACGGGCATGTTGCTGCCCTGGCTGATCTCGGCAGAGCCGCCGCGATAGAGGTCGCGGGCGCCAAAGACATGGAGCGTCTCGTGGGCAACGGTGCCCACGCCCGCAAGATGCGTGGTGTCCACCAGCGTGTAGTCGAACGCCCGCACGCCCGAAGAGCCCAATGATGCCGGAGCCCCCAGGTTGGAGCGACGGGGCCAACAGGCGTCGCCCACCTGCGGCACGGAGGAGCCCGTCTCGGGCACCACGAGCACGTTGTCCGCCAGGCCGTCGCCGTTGCCATCGAGCACGGAGGCGTCAAAGGCAGGATAGGCGGCCGAGAAGGCCTTCACGGCGTCGGCCGCAATGGACTCGGAGGCGCGGTAAGAGCCTCGACTTCCGGGCAGCGTGAGATAGGCCACGCGACCGGTGGAGGCATCGTACTGGGGAGTGACAGAGGCCAAGCGGCACTGGCCCAAAGAGACGGTCTTGATGTAGCTGTACAGAGTCTGAAGTGTTGTCTTGGAACTTACCTCGCCGTTGAGGTCGCGCAAGAAAGATTCGTATTGGGTGCGGTAGGCACCACCGTAGGGGTAGGCGGCGTTGAGGCCGGTGGCACCGTCGCCGGTGGCATCGCCTGCAAAACGAACCACAAGCACCAGCTGGCGGCGGTTGGCGTCGGCTGGCTCGGGCGTCGTCTGCGCCAGCGCCGGTCGCGGCGCAAGCAGCATCAATGCACATAGAACAACGGCGACGCCGACAAAACGGCGCCAAGCACGCGGGGTGAATCGGTTCATGGCGGCTCCTGAAATGCGGGAGATGACGAGTCGTTCCTCGATAGTAAACGAAAGGGAATGTTTCATACACATTACCTGACCTACTGGGCCATTTTCATGCTCACGTCATGTATTCAGGGGACCTGATTCGCTTCGCAAAAACGGGGCCGCCCCCGGAGGGACGGCCCCGCGTCAGGCACGGTATGTCGTGCGCGTACTCACCCGAAACTGCGGGCCAGCGGCGTGGACTGCACCGCCAGGGGCTCCGTCGCCTGGGGCGAGGTGGTCACGGTGTAGGTAACTGTGGTGGTCTCGCCGGGAAGGTCCTGCACGTTACAGGAGACCGCGTCAAAGCCGTAGACCTGCCCTTGGGCCGNCACCGNAAAAACGCCGCCCGAGCCGGNCACGTCCGAGATCGAGCCGCCGGCCGGCGCCATGAGGATTAATCCGGTGACCATGTCCCCGCGGTCGCGCTTGAGGGGGTTGCCTCCCACGATGTAGTCCACGTCGCCCGAGGCCTCCTCGGCAGTCATAGTGTTGGCGAGCGTGGTGATCNCCTGGTAGCTCGTGGTGCCGTCGGCGTTCTTGACGCCGTCGCCCACGGTGGTGGCCATGTCAAGGTACCAGTCGATCTTGGACCAGGTCTGGTCGTTCACGTAGACGCCCAGCACAGGCCGCACGGGGTCTTGGGAAAGCTCGCCGGAGGCAGAAAGTGCCTGCACCACGGCCTGAGCCTGCTCGTTGGCCATCCACATCTTGATGGTGCCGGCCTCCACTTGCTTGCCAAAGGTCTCGGCCAGCTTGGGCAACTCGGCATTGCCAAGACCCGAAACCACGGCATCAAAGGACCGGCCCGCCACGGCGGAAAAGAACGCGTCGGTCTGCTCGGCGGGAAGCTGGTTGTAGGCGTCGTGAGAAAGCACCTGGTTGACGTTGTTGGCATCCACCGTAAAGCCGTACTCGGTGACCGAGGCGCCGGTAAGACCCATGAGCGCAGCGAGGAACTCGGGCGTGACCGCCACGACGCCGTCCACGTTCTGGCCGCGCACCACCCGCCAGTACTCGGCGGCCACCTGGGCCACGCGGGGAAACTGCGGCGTCATGGTGACGGATCCGGGGGTGTTGGCCATGGAACCGGCATTGAGCACGGAGGCCTCGTCGGGCTCCACGGCGTAGGAGAGGTCCACGTCGCCCAGGGCCGCCATCTGCATGGAGGAGAACTCCCCCATCTGCAGGTGGCCGTCGGTGACGGAGACGGTGCCCCACGAGCCGGGGAAGCCGCCGGCGGCGCGAATCTCGGCCCCCGTCATGGCCAGCACCAGGTAGGTCTTGGTCTGGCCGTTGGCCCCCAACATGTCGGGCACAGCGGGCAGGACGTTGCCGGCCTCCCCCACCAGGCGGTTGGCGTTGTCCACCATGGGCCGCGCCTTGTCGATCAGCTCGTTGAGCTTGCCGATATGGAAAGGCTCCATGGAGTCCAGCGTGTTTGCCATGGCGCCCAGGGGCTGCTGCATCACGCCCAAGGCCTGGATGAGCTGCTGGAGCGTGGGGATGTCCACGGTGCCGCCGTTGCCCACGAGGTTCTTGAGGTTGACGCCGGCGAGGGCGTCGCCCAGGGGCACGATACCGTTGGTGGCCAGGTCGTCCAGGGAGGAGCAGAGCTCGCGGGCCTGCCGGACGTCCACGCCCAGCACCGGCACAAACTGCGCGGCGGCCCAGATGGGGCCCTCGGTGGTGCGGTGCATGGCCTGGGCGCTGCCGGCGATGGAGGCGGCGGAGCGCTTTACGGCGTCGGAGTCGCCCGAGGTGGCGGCCTTGGAGAACTCGTCCACCTGGTTCATGAGGGAGGAGGCGTCGTCGCGCAGCCCGCGGGCATCGTTGACGAGGACGGCGCCGCAGATGCCGCAGACCACAACGAGCACGACCGCCACCACGAGCACGACCTTGGGCCAGGCGCGTTTGCGACGGCGGCGGCGCTTGACGCGTACGACCTCGCTCCCGCGGTCCGTGGACGACGGGGCGCCGTGGTCCTCCACCGGGATGGCGAAATCGCTGGGAAGCGCCGGCCACTCGGAGGACTCCTGCGCGGGGGCCGGTGCGGGCCCGGGACGGGGCGTGCGGCCCTCCCCCGCCTGCCGGGGCTCGGGCTCGGGCCGCTGCTGCGGCCGCTGCGGCTGCGGCTGAGACGGCTGCGGCGCAGGCTGCCCGTCCTGCTGGGACGTGGAGAGATAGGGGTTCTGTCGCTCGGGCCCACGGTTGTCCCGGCCCCCGGCGGACGGTTGCCCGCCGGGCTGCCTGAAGTGCTTTGCCACGAAGATCCTCCTCGGTCTTTTTGGCGGCTATGCAGTTGGGTCAGCGGTTGTGGGCCCGCCTGGAAGGGCCGCCACCGGCGGCCCAAGTGCCATCAGTTTACAGCGGCGGTGGTGCCGGGCGGGCA
>NZ_CAJMXC010000100.1:0-5870 GCF_905219715.1 Olsenella sp. CU969 | reverse complement strand
CCGCCACCCCGGCCGGCGCCCCCGTCACCGACCAGGAGGCCCGCGCCGCCGAGAAGGAGCACGGCATCCGCAAGGAGATCGACGTCATCCGCGCCGAGGAGCGCGGTCACGCCAAGAAGCACGCCATCAAGAACCCCAATGTGGCCGCCATCGTCAACGCGGTGAAGAAGCCCGTTGCAGCCGCCCCGCTCATCGCCGTGCTGCTCGTGCTCATCGGCGTTCGGTTCCCCTCCGAGCTCGACCCCTGCTTCGAGCTCATCGCCAAGGCCAACTCCGGCGTGGCCGTGCTGGCCGCCGGCCTCGCCCTGTCCACGGTCTCTCTGGGCGTGAACAAGGAGGTCATCTGGAACACGTTTTACCGCCTGATCCTCATGCCCGCCGTGATCGTGGCCGCCGGCTTTGCCCTGGGTATGGGCAGCGACCCGTCCAAGATCTCGATGCTGGCCATGGCTGTGGCCCTGCCCCCGGCGTTCTCCGGCATCATCATCTCGAGCCGTTACAACATCTACGTGAAGGAAGGCGCCAACTCCGTGGCCGTCTCCACGGTGTGCTTCGCCGCCACCTGTATCCTGTGGGTGTGGGTCATGCCGATCCTCTGCTCCATGTTCCACTAGGGCACGTCCAACGGCTCAAGGCCTTGCCTTCGAGGGCCCGTCACGGCGGCGGGCCCTCTTTTTTGTGCCTGGGGCGGGGTTGTCGGATGGGCTGCCGGGCGAGTCTGTCTGAAACCGCGATTGCGGACGGTCCACCCGGGGGTGTCGGCCTCCGGACTGAAACCTCGATTTCTGACGGCGGGCCTGCCGGGCGTAGGCGGCGTCGGTTTTCGGGGTGGCCGCAGGGCGGGCTTGAGCCGCCGTTCCTGCCGAGGGGCTACTCCCGGTGCCGCCGCACCTGGTCGACGACACCCTTCAAGGCGGTCCGTCCCAGCCACGCGGCCCCGATGCAGGGGAGCAGCCAGGGGGCGAAGCCCCAGCCAAAGAACTCGCAGCCCACGAGCGCGCCGGAGATGGGGCAGCCGAGGGCCACGCCGTAGAGGGCCGCCATGGCCAAGGCGCCTGTGAGCAGCGGGTCGGCCCCGCAGAGGGACGCCACCGCCGACCCCATGAGGGCCCCCGTCACAAACATCACGGTGACCTCGCCGCCCCGCAGCCCAAAGCCCAGGCACACCACGGTGAGGGCCAGCTTGAGGGCGAAGCCCCACCCGCCGTGGGGCTCCGCTAGGGCCGGGACCACCAGGTCGGTGCCGAGGCCCGCCCATCCCATAAGGCCCGGCACGACGAGGAGCGCCACGGCCACCACGACCCCTCCCGTGACCAGGCACCGCATGGGGTCGCGGCCCATGCGGCTGCGGAGCCCCTCGAGAAGGCGGACCCCCACCTCGAAGCCCACGCCCGCCACGGCGGCGCCCACGGCCACCAGGAGCGCCCCTGCGAGGTCGGGTGCCGCGGCGGCCCGGGAGCCAACGAAGGGGGTCTGGATCTGCAGGCCCATGGGCCTGGCAAAGGCCGCGGCCACCAGGCACGAGAGCAGCACCGTGGGCAGGTGGCGCACGCGGCATCGCCGGGCCGCCAGGTGCTCCACCAGGTAGGCGAAGACCCCCAGGGGGGCGCAGAGCAGGGCCGAGAAGCAGGCTGCCAGGCCGCAGGCCACGGCCCAGTCGTAGGCCGGCTCGCCGTTGTCGTCGTCCACGGAGAACCAGGGCACCATGGCGGCCCCCACCGAGGCCCCCAGGTACTTGGCGGCGGAGTCCGGCCCCACCGACGCCCCTCNCAAAAGCGACATCAGGGTCCCGGCCAGCATGGTGGGGCCCACCCTGGTGGGGAGACGCCGGTTGGCCCCCATGTCCTTCATGAGGCCGTTGAACCCGGGCCGCAGGTCCATGACCACCCCGAGGCGCCGGTACATGACTACCTCGAGGGCCGCCAGGGCCGGCAGGAGGGCGCTCAGCCACGGCAGTGCCCGCCAGGCGTCCCCTGCCCAGGAGACCCCGAGGCAGAGCACCACGTTGGCAAGGCCGCACAGGATGCCGCAGNNCACGGCGAAGGCCACGCGCCTTGCGCCCATGGCCCAGTCGTAGGCCTCGAGGCGTCGTCTTGTCCAGGTGGCGGCCGCCGTCATCCTTTGGCCCACAGGCACTCCCTCCGCAGAGCTTCCGTCGTCTCCGTAGATACCCGACNTGCCCGCTTGTCTGAGCGTATAGACCGCCTGTTCATCCCTTGGGCCCCTGGCCCGACCATCCCGTGGAGGACCCCATGCCCCAAACCCAGCACCCCCGTCGCGAGGCCATGGACGGCATGACCGCCGCGGCCTACGCGGCCTACGCCCTGTCCGACGCCGCCCTCNTCTANCNCATCANGCCGGCCTCCAAGATGGCCGAGACCGTGGAGCGCTGGGCCTGCGAGGGTCGCGAGAACCTCTTCGGCGCCCCGGTGGACGTCAAGGAGATGCAGTCCGAGAAGGGCGTGGCCGGCGCGTTCCACGGTGCGCTGTCGGGAGGCNCCCTCGCCAGCACCTTCACGGCCAGCCAGGGCCTCATGCTCATGATCCCCAACCTCTACAAGGTGTCGGGCGAGCTGCTCCCCGGCGTGCTCCACGTGACGTGCCGCTCGCTCTCGACCCACGCGCTCTCGATCTTCGGCGACCACCAGGACGTTATGGCCGTCCGCGCCACCGGTGTGGCCATGCTCGCCAGCGCCACGGTGCAGGAGTGCATGGACCTCTCCCTCGTGGCGCACCTCTCCGCCATCGACGGNTCCGTGCCGTTCTGCCACTTCTTCGACGGCNTCCGCACGTCGGACGCCATCGAGACCGTGNACGTCATCGAGCCCGAGGCCATGGCGCCCCTGGTGGACCGGGACGCCGTGCGGGCGTTTCGCGCCCGCGCCATGGAGCCGGAGCACCCCGACNTCCGCGGCACGGCCCAGAACCCCGACATCTACTTCCAGAACCGCGAGGCCGCCAACCCCTCCTACGACGNGCTCCCCGCCGTCGTGCAGGCCAACATGGACAAGGTCGCCAAGCTTACGGGCCGGCGGTATCACCTCTTCGACTACGACGGCGCCCCCGACGCGGAGCGCGTCGTCGTGACCATGGCCTCCTCGGCCCAGGTGGCCAAGGAGTGCGTGGCGCACCTCGTGGCGGCCGGCGAGAAGGTGGGCGTGGTAACGGTACGTCTCTACCGGCCTTTCTCCGCCGAGCACCTCCTCGACGCCATCCCCGCCACGGCCAGGCGCGTCTCGGTGCTCGACCGCACCAAGGAGCCCGGCAGCCTGGGCGAGCCACTCTATGGGGACGTGGCCCTGGCCGTGCTGTCCTCCGGACGTCCCGTCGAGGTCCTCGGCGGCCGCTACGGCCTCTCGTCCAAGGACTNCACGCCGGCCCAGGTCAAGGCGGTGTTCGACAACATGGCCCTCGAGGAGCCCAGGCGCCGCTTNACNGTNGGCATCGACGACGACGTCACGCACCTGTCCCTGCNCGTGGGCGGGCCCGTCCGCTGCCTGCCGGGGCCGTGCTCCCAGGCGGTGTTCTACGGCTTTGGCTCCGACGGCACCGTGGGCGCCTCCAAGCAGGTGGCGCGCATCCTGTCGCGGGAGCAGGGCGCCTGCGTGCAGGAGTACAGCTGGTACGACTCCAAGAAGAGCGGCGGCCTCACCATCTGCTACCTGCGGCTCTCCGACAGGCCCGTGCAGAGCCCCTACCTCGTTGACGACGCCGGCTACGTGGCCTGCCACAAGTCCACCTACGTGCGCCGCGGCTACCCCATGGCCGACCGCCTGGCCGAGGGCGGCACGTTCGTGCTCAACGCGCCCTGGGCCGACGCCGCCTCGTGGGAGGAGCACGTCCCCGCGCAGCTGCGCCAGGCGCTCGCCAGGAAGAAGGCCAAGGTCTACGCCGTGGACGCGAGCGGCCTCGCCGAGCGCTCCGGGCTCGGCGGGCGCGTCAACATGATCATGGAGTGCGTGTTCCTCAAGCTCACCGGCCTCATGGACTACGACGCGTTCGTGGCCGCCCTCAAGGCGGACATCCAGGAGGTCTACGCCGCCAAGGGCGCCGACGTCGTGAAGGCCGACCTCGAGGCCGTGGACGGGGCGCTGGCCTCGCTCGCCGCCNTCGACTACCCCGACNCCTGGGCCACGGACGGCGAGGGCCCAGAGACCGTGGCCNAGAGGATGGCACCGGCCGACNNGAGCGGCTACGTGNGCGACGTCTTCTGGCCCATGGAGGAGCTCCGCGGCGACGACCTACCCGTGAGCGCCATGACGCCGGACGGCTTCGTGCCCCTCGGCACCACGGCCCTGGAGAAGCGGGCNGTGGCCTACTCGGTGCCGCGGTGGGANGCCGACGCCTGCGTGGAGTGCTACGAGTGCTCCTACGTGTGCCCCCACGCCGCCATCCGGCCCTACCTCGCCACGGGGGACGAGCTCGCCTTCGCCCCGGAGGGCTTCGACACCAAGCCGGTCACGTTGCCGGCCCTCAAGGACGAGGGCCTGTCCTTCAGGATCCAGGTCTTCCCCGAGGACTGCGTGGGCTGCGGCAGCTGTGNCTACAACTGCCCGGGCCACGCCCTGTCCATGGAGCCGCTGCCCACGCAGCTCGAGACCCAGAGGGAGGCCCTGGACTTCTGCCGGTCGTCCGTCTCCCTCAAGGACCACCTGCTGCCCGCCGCCACGGTGCCTGGCACGCAGCTCCAGCAGCCGCTCTTCCAGTTCTCCNGCTGCTGCGGCGGCTGCGGGGAGGCCCCCTACATCAAGCTGCTGACCCAGCTCTTCGGCGACCGCCTCATCATCGCCAACGCCACGGGCTGCTCGTNCATCTACGGCGCCTACATGCCGGCCATGCCCTATGCTGTCAACGCCGCCGGGCACGGCCTTGCCTGGGGCAACTCGCTCTTCGAGGACAANGGGGNGTACGGCTACGGCATCGCCAAGGGCGTCAGGATCCGCCGGGGGCATCTGGAGCGCCTGGTGTCCCGGGCCGTGGCCGACGAGGGCGCCGGGCTGCCCGCCGGGGCCACCGCCCTCATGTCCAGCTGGCTCGAGGGCAAGGACGNCCCCGAGGCCGCCTACGACCTGGGGCGCGCCATCCGCACCGAGCTCGAGGGCACGGCCGCGGGCACGGGGGAGGGCGCGGGTCTCGCGCGGCAGATCCTGGACTACGGCGAGATGTTCGACAAGAAGAGCGTGTGGGCCGTGGGCGGCGNCGGCTGGGCCTACGACATNGGCTACGGCGGCCTCGACGAGGTGGTGGCGAGCGGGGAGAACCTCAACATNCTGGTGCTGGACACCGAGGGCTACTCCAACACCGGCGGCGAGATGAGCAAGGCCACCCAGATGGGTGCCGTCACCGGGTTCACCTACAACGGTAAAGGCACGCCCAAGAAGGACCTGGGCACCATGCTCATGCAGTACGGCTACGTCTATGTGGCCCACGTGAGCCTTGCCGGCGACATGCAGCAGGTGATCGACGTCATGCGGGAGGCCGACGCCTACGACGGGCCCAGCGTGGTCATCGCCTTCTGCCCCTGCATCAGCTGGGGCATCGAGGGCGGCATGGGCAGCGTCACGGGCATCATGCGCGAGGCCGTGGAGACCGGCTACTGGCCGCTCTGGCACTTTGACCCGCGCCTGGCCGAACAGGGCGGCGACGCCTTTGTGCTGGACTCCGCGGCGCCGAGCAAGCCCATGGGGCCGTTCCTGGCCAAGATGCGCCGCTATGCGAGCCTGGCCGACCGCGAGCCGGCCGTGAGCGCCAGGCTCCAGAGCGAGCTGGCCAAGGACAGCGAGGCGGTCTATCGCAAGCTGGACGCCCTGGTGCAGGTGTACGGCGGACTGGACGAGAAGAGCGGCAAGTAGGCGCCCCCCCCACTGCCG
>NZ_CAJMXC010000099.1:0-6237 GCF_905219715.1 Olsenella sp. CU969 | reverse complement strand
GGTCTGCCCCGTCTGCGGCCACCCGCAGTCCTACTTCCAGCAGCGCGCCGTCAACTACTAAGGCGCCCGGCCCAAGGCCGCTCCCTGGATTCGAGCCCGGTCCCTCCTCGGAGGGGCCGGGCTTTTCTCGGCTTCCGGCTCGCCCCGACCCCGGCCCGGTCCTTCCCATCGCCCCATCGCCCTTGGCGGGGGGGGTGCCGACGCCCTTCCCGGGTCACTTTTTTATTCGGTACCTAACTAAGCCCTTTGAAAAAGCAAGGGATATAGTGTGAAAAAATGTCTCCCATCCATGGTCAACCCCGATGGTCACCAACGGTTTATCGTCGGTTTCGCCCCGATTGACCCTATTTGCAAAGAAAAAGTAATACTGGGATGCACCAGCGGAAACAACGGTTTTTGGGGGGCATTTCGGCAAAAATCGCAGTGGGAGGCGCTGTTTTACTTGTATATGTGGGATGCACCGGGTATCGTAGGCTCACGTAATCGCAAAATACCCTGAAGAGCGTCGGGCAGCAGCCTGAACGGAGGGCCGGGTTCTGTGGGGCCGCGGCCGCAGAGAAGGGAGGGCGCTTCATGGGCGCCACCGAACACACCATCACCAAAGACGACCTTTACCTGCTGGCCAAGGGCGACTGGAACCGCAGCTGGGAGAAGATGGGTGCCCACAGGGCCACCGTCGACGGCCGGGACGGCTACACCTTCGCCGTGNGGGCCCCCGGCGTCCGCAANGTNACCGTCATCGGCGAGTTCAACGAGTGGAACACCGAGGCAGACCCCCTGACCGAGACCCCTAACGGCGGCGTGTGGCAGGGCTTCGTCCCCGGCGCCGCCGAGGGCCAGCTGTACAAGTTCTACATCCTGTGCGACGACGGCTCCGAGCAGTACAAGGCCGACCCCTACGCCTTCTGGAGCGAGTGCCCCCCGGGAACCGCCTCCCGCCTCGCCGACCTCTCCGGCCACGTGTGGAAGGACGGCCTGTGGATGGGCCGCCGCGGCCGTACGGACCACTTCAAGCGCCCCCTCAACATCTACGAGGTGCACCTGGGCTCCTGGAGGCGCCACGACGACGGCCTCGACGGCCTCGGCACCGGTGAGGGCGGCGGCTCCTACCTCACCTACGACGAGCTCTCCGAGGAGCTCGTGAGCTACGTGGCCGACATGGGCTACACCCACATCGAGCTCATGCCCGTCATGGAGCACCCCTTCGACGGCTCCTGGGGCTACCAGACCACCGGCTACTACGCCCCCACCGCCCGCTACGGCGACCCCTGCGCCTTCATGAACTTNGTGGACAGGTGCCACCAGGCCAACATCGGCGTCATCCTCGACTGGGTGCNCGGCGGCTTCTGCCGCGACATCCAGGGCCTCGTGCACTTCAACGGCCACAAGCTCTACGAGAAGGAGGAGCACCCCAACTGGGGCACCTACAAGTTCGACTACGCCCGCGGCGAGGTGCGCACCTTCCTGACCTCCAACGCCCTGTTCTGGCTCGAGGCCTACCACGCCGACGGCATCCGCATGGACGGCGTGACCTCCATGCTGTACCTGAACTTCGGCGTCGACGACCCCTCCCAGAAGAAGTTCAACGAGAAGGGNACCGAGGAGGACCTCGTCGCCATCGACTTCGTGCGCCACGTCAACGAGACCGTGGGCAAGTACCACCCCGACGCCATGATGATGGCCGAGGAGTCCACCGCGTGGCCCCTCGTGACCCGTCCCGCCGAGGTGGGTGGCCTGGGCTTCCACTACAAGTGGGACATGGGCTGGATGAACGACACCCTCAACTACTGCAAGACCGACTTCCCGTACCGCCCCGGCAACCACAACCTGCTCACGTTCTCGATGATGTACGCCTACTCCGAGAACTACGTCCTGCCGCTGTCACACGACGAGGTCGTGCACGGCAAGGCGTCCCTCATCCAGCGCCAACCCGGTGACTGGTGGCGCCAGTTCGCCGGCCTGCGCAACCTCGCCTTCTACCAGATGACCCACCCCGGCGCCAAGCTCAACTTCATGGGCAACGAGATCGCCCAGTTCATCGAGTGGCGCTACTACGAGGGGATCCAGTNGTTCCTCACCGACGAGTACGACACCCANCGCAAGTTCCAGCACTTCGTCNGCGAGCTCAACCGCTTNTTCCGCGACAACAAGGGCCTCTGGCAGCACAACTACGACGAGGGCGGCTTCGAGTNGATCGACGCCGACAACAGCGAGCAGTCCATCGTCTCCTACGTGCGCCACGGCGACCGCCCCGTGGACGACCGCGTGGTGGTCATCAACTTCGACCCGGCCACCCACGAGGAGTTCCGCCTCGGCGTGCCGCGCGAGGGCAACTACGTGGAGGTCTTCAACACCGACGCCGTGGAGTTCGGCGGNTCCGGCGTGATCAACGAGGGCACCCTCGTCTCCACGCCCACGGCCACCGACCGCTGCGAGGACTCCATCGTCCTGCGCGTGCCGCCCCTGGCCGGCGTGGTGCTCAAGCGCACCGGCAAGTCGTCCTACGTTGCCCCCAAGCCCAAGGCGGCGCCTAGGAAGGCCNCTCCCAAGAAGGTCGCGCCCGCCAAGAAGGCTCCGGCCAAGAAGGCGCCCGCCAAGGCCGCGGCGGAGAAGCCCGCCGCCTCCAAGCCGGCCGTGAAGAAGGACGGGGCCCCCAAGCCCGCGCCCAAGGCCGCCGCGCCCAAGGCCGAGGCCGCCAAGAAGGCCGAGCCCGTCGCCTCCGTCGCCGAGGCCCGCGTGAAGAAGGCCGCAGCCTCCGCCGCCAAGGCCGCCCCCGCCGCCAAGAAGGCTCCAGTCAAGAAAACGGCCGCCAAGAAGCCGTCCAAGCGCTCCACCATGCGCTAGGGGACAGCCCACACCACTTCGAGAGAGNGCGCATACATGAAAAACGAGATCTTCAAGGACACCGAGCAGTTCAAACGCGAGTACCGCCGCATGGTCGAGTNCGAGGTGGGCAAGGGCTTCGACGAGGCCGACGACCACGAGCGCTTCGCCGCCCTCTGCAAGCTCGTCGCCTTCCGCGCCCGCGCCATCCACGTGCGCAACGACAACGCCATCGAGGCTCAGCGCAAGAAGCGCGTCTTCTACTTCTCCCTCGAGTTCCTCATCGGCCCCCNNCTCGAGAACTACCTGCTCANCCTCGGCATCCTCGACACCGTGAGCGAGGGTCTCGCCGAGATGGGCACGAGCCTCGAGGCCGTCTCCTCCTGCGAGGTCGACCCCGGCCTCGGCAACGGCGGCCTCGGCCGCCTGGCCGCGTGCTTCCTCGACTCCATGGCCCACGAGGGCATCGCCGGCTACGGCAACGGCATGCGTTACCGCTACGGCCTGTTCCGCCAGGTCATCAAGGACGGCCGCCAGGTGGAGGAGACCGACAACTGGCTGGCCAAGGGCTACCCCTGGGAGGTGCGTCGCCCCGAGTCCGCCGTGCCGGTGACCTTTGGCGGTGAGGTGGTACGCCACGAGGAGGACGGTCGCTACTGGTTCACCCTGGAGGGCGGCGAGACCGTCAACGCCGTGCCCTACGACATCNCCGTGGTGGGTTACGGCGGCAACACCGTCAACAAGCTGCGTGTGTGGGCAGCCGAGCCCGTGGAGGAGCGCTTCGACCTCGACGCCTTCAACGAGGGCGCCTACGCCGACGCCTCCAAGTTCCGCACGGACGTCGAGGCCATCTCCACGATCCTCTACCCCAACGACGCCGGCGAGCACGGCCGCATCCTGCGCCTCAAGCAGGAGTACCTGTTCGTGGCAGCGGGTATCGGCTCCATCATGCGCACCTTCAAGCGCGAGCACACCGGCGCCGACGGCACCGTCGACTGGGCCGCGTTCCCCGAGGCCGTCGCCATCCACACCAACGACACCCACCCGGCCATGTGCGGAGCCGAGCTCCTCCGCGTGCTCGTGGACGAGGAGGGCCTGGACTACGACACCGCGNGGGGCATCGTCACCCGCTCCATCAGCTACACCAACCACACGGTGCTGCCCGAGGCCCTGGAGAAGTGGCCCATCGACGTCTTCNACCNCCNCNTGCCCCGNATCTACATGTGGATCGAGGAGATCGACCGCCGCTACCGCGAGGACTTCATGGTCNAGCACGGCGACCNCATGGACNTGCTGCGCGACACNGCCATCCTCTGGGACGGCCAGGTCCGCATGGCCAACCTGTCCATCATCTGCTCCCACTCCGTGAACGGCGTGGCCAAGATCCACACCGACATCCTGGAGCGCGAGGTCCTCAAGGACTTCTACGAGCTCACGCCCGAGAAGTTCAACAACAAGACCAACGGCATCTCGTTCCGCCGCTTCCTCGGCAACGCCAATCCCAGCTACTCGCGGCTCATCACCGACGCCATCGGCGACGGCTGGCTCGATGACGCCAGCGAGCTCAAGCGCCTCGAGGCCTTCTCAGCCGACCCGGTGTTCCTCGACGCCATGGCCGACTCCAAGCGCCTCAACAAGGAGCGCCTGGCCCGGTACGTGCGTGAGCAGACCGGCGTGGAGCTCGACTGCGACAGCGTCTTCGACGTCCAGGTGAAGCGCTTCCACGCCTACAAGCGCCAGCTGCTCAACATCTTCAAGGTGATGGACGTCTACAACCGCATCGTCGCCGACCCCTCCTACCGCCCCCGCCCGAGCTCCTTCATCTTCTCGGGCAAGGCCGCCCAGAGCTACACCTACGCCAAGGAGGTCATCCGCCTCATCAACTCTGTGGCCGACGTGGTCAACAACGACCCCCGTGCCAACGAGATGATCAAAGTAGCTTTCATCCCCAACTTCTCCGTGGGCAACGCCGAGCTCATCTACCCGGCCGCCGAGATCTCCGAGCAGATCTCCACCGCCGGCATGGAGGCCTCCGGCACGTCCAACATGAAGCTCATGGCCAACGGCGCCATCACCCTGGGCACCCTCGACGGTGCCAACGTCGAGATCGCCCAGCTGGCCGGCCGTGAGAACATCGAGATCTTCGGCCTCGAGGTGGCCGACGTCGAGGGCTACAAGTCCCGCGGCGACTACTTCGCCTGGGACGAGTACAACCGCGACCGCGACCGCCTCGGCCGCGTGGTCGACGAGCTCGTGGACGGCACCTTCGCCCGCCTGTCCGGCGACTTCAGCCTCATCCACGACGGCCTCATGCATCAGAACGACGCCGACTTCGTCCTCAAGGACTTCCGCCCCTACGTCTCGGCGTGGGAGCACCTGGGCGAGGTCTACGGCGACCGCCGCCGCTGGAACCGGATGGCGCTTGCAAATACTGCGAACTCCGGTTTCTTCAGCTCAGACCGAACCAACCGCGAGTACGCTGANGACATCTGGCACGTTTAGAGTATTTTCAAATTGANGGAGTGGCCGGCNCCGTCGGCCCCCTGACAGATCGGAAGGGGTATCAAATGAGCAAGAAGGAGTGCCTCGCCATGCTTCTTGCCGGCGGCCAAGGTTCCCGTCTCGGGGCTTTGACCCGGTCCATCGCCAAGCCCGNCGNGTCCTTCGNCNGNAAGTACCGCATCATCGACTTCGCGCTCTCCAACTGCGCCAACTCGGACATCAACACCGTCGGTGTCCTCACGCAGTACAGGCCCNACCTGCTCCACAGCTACATCGGGACCGGCGCGGCCTGGAACCTCGACGAGCGCGGCGCGGGCGTCTCNGTGCTCCCGCCGTTCGCCACCGAGGCTGGCGGCTCCTGGTACGCCGGCACGGCCGACGCCATCTACCAGAACCTCGGCTACATCGAGANCAACGACNCCGAGTACGTGCTCATCCTCTCGGGCNACCACNTGTACTCCATGGACTACCGTAAGATGCTGGACGTCCACATCAAGAACAACGCCGACCTCACCATCTCTGTCATGCCGGTGCCGTGGGACGAGGCCAGCCGCTTCGGCATCATCACCAAGGACGAGGACGACTCGGTGATCAAGTTCACCGAGAAGCCGGCCCAGCCCGACTCCAACCTCGCCTCCATGGGCATCTACATCTTCTCAACCGACCTCATGGTGCAGGCCCTCAAGGAGGACGCCGCCGATCCCGATTCCGAGCACGACTTCGGCAACAACATCATCCCGAAGATGCTCGAGGAGGGCCGTCGCATCTTCTGCTACGAGTTCAACGGCTTCTGGCGCGACGTCGGCACCATCTCGTCCTACCACGACACCGCCATGCAGCTGTTGGGCGCCAACCCGGAGTTCAACCTGTACAACAAGGACTTCCCGGTGATGAGCAACGCGCCCACCCGCC
>NZ_CAJMXC010000098.1:0-6275 GCF_905219715.1 Olsenella sp. CU969 | reverse complement strand
AACTGGGGCTCCTCGCCGGGCACCCCGATCTTCTCCTTGATGCGGTCGGCGCCGCGGGCGATGGCGCGCTTGTACAGGGAGCTAGCCACCGTGGACACCACGGAGCCCACGGCCACGCCGATCACCGAGCCCGCGATGCCGATCTGGTTGGAGAGCAGCATGGACGTCACGGCCGCCAGGGCGCCGGCAGCGACCTGGGGCACGGACAGGTCGCTGAAGAGCCCCTGCCCCCTGCCGCCGTCCGCCGCCGGGGCGGCCGGCCGCCGGGGCGCCGCCTCCCTCGGGGGCCGCTCGTCGTGGTCTGTGTGGTTCATGGGACCGTGCTGCAAGGCGCTCCTCCTTCTCCCTCGGTTCTCCCGGAACGTACCCGCCACGCGCCGTCCCCTGGCCCCGTCGCGCCGTGTGTCGCCCGGACTTCACGGGCCCTTCTCACAACGGGTGCGCGGCTGTGACAGACTCGGGTGGACCGCCCGTNCGAGAGGAGCCCCCATGGAGAAGATCGCCAGCTTCACCGTGAACCACATCGACCTGGAGCCCGGCGTCTACGTGTCGCGCCGCGACACGGTGGGCAGCGAGCCCGTCACCACCTTCGATATCCGCATGACCTCGCCCAACGACGAGCCCGTCATGGACACCGCCGCCGTGCACTGCCTGGAGCACCTGGGCGCCACGTTCCTGCGCAACGACCCCGAGTGGGGCCCGCGTACGGTGTACTTCGGCCCCATGGGCTGCCGCACGGGCTTCTACCTCGTGGCGGCGGGGGAGCTGGGGCCCGCCGACGTCCTGGACGTTCTCACGCGGCTCTTCACCTGGGCCGCCTCCTACGACGGTCCCGTGCCCGGCGCGNCGCCCCGCGACTGCGGCAACTACCTCGACATCAACCTGCCCATGGCCCGCTGGGAGGCCCGGCGCTACCTCGACCGCTGCCTCACGGGCATCGACGAGGCGCACACCGTCTACCCGGTCTAGCGCGTCCGGGCGCGGGCCGGCGCCGGGCGGCCCGGCGCCCCTCAGCGCGCCTGGGCGCGGCTCAGGGGCGCCGTGAGCTCGCCGCGCATGGAGACCTGCATGTANGAGGTCACCTGCTCGGGGGAGAGCCCTCGGCCGAAGAGGTGCATGAGCTTGGTGAGCGCGGCCTCGCCGGTCATGTCGTAGCCCGAGACCACGCCGGCCCTGGCCAGCGCGTCGCCGGTGGCGTAGCGCTTCTCCTCCACGCCGCCGGCGGGGCACTGCGTCACGTTGACGACCACCTTGCCGGCCTTCACGGCGTCGGCCAGGGCGTCCACGAACCAGTCCTCGGTGGGGGCGTTGCCGGCGCCGTAGGTCCGCAGCACGAACGCCTTGACGCCGTCGATGGAGAGGNTGCCGCGCAGCACGCGCTCCGAGATGCCCGGGTAGACCACGAGCTCGGTGACGGCGTCGTCCATGGCGAAGCACGGGTTCAGCGGCGTGTCGCCCGCGGGGCGCCACAGGCGGTCNCGGTTGAAGTCGATGTGCAGGTCNGAGCGGCCGAGGNGCGGGTAGTTAAATGTCTTGAACGCGCCGAAGTTCGTGGAGCTGGCCTTGGTGGCGCGGTTGCCGCGCAGGATGTCACGGCCGAACGAGATGACGACCTCCCGCACCATGGNGCCGCCGTCGCGGGGGTCGCGGGCCGCGGCAACCTGGAGGGCGGTGATCAGGTTCTCGGTGCCGTCCTCGCGGATTTCTCCGATGGGCAGCTGGGAGCCGGTGAGCACCACGGGCTTGGCCAGCACGCCGAGCATGAACGAGAGGGNCGACGCCGTGTAGGCCATGGTGTCGGTGCCGTGGAGGATGACGAAGCCGTCGTAGGAGTCGTAGACGTCGGCCACCATGTGGCAGACCTTGGCCCAGAGGGCCGGGTTCATGTTGGAGGAGTCGATGGGCGGGTCGAGCTCCACGTGGTCCAGCCGGTAGCCCAGGCGGCCGATCTTGGGGACGTTCTCCATGAGGTGCGAGAAGTCGAACGGCACCAGGGTGCCGGTGGCGTGGTCCTCGGTCATCCCGATGGNGCCGCCGGTGTAGNTGAGCAGGATACGCGGGGCGTCGGCCGNGGTGGTCATGGTTCCTCCTGACGTAGGGAAGCTGCAGCAAAGGTACCCCTCCGGGCGGCCCCGGTGGCGTGCGGGGGCGTAGGNTGGAGGGGAGAGAACGAACTCCCGAGGAAGNACCTTCATGAAGATCGTTATCGTCGGCGCCATGGACAACGAGGTGCGCGACCTCGTCGCCCACATCGAGGGGGACAAGGTCACCGAGCGCAGCCACCTGGAGTTCCACGAGGGCACCATCGAGGGGGTGCCCGTGGTGGTGGTGAAGTCGGGTATCGGCAAGGTGTCCATGGCCGCGTGCGCCCNGNAGCTGTGCGACCTGTTCGCCGTGACNCACCTCGTGAACACCGGCGTCGCCGGGGCCGTGGACGACCGCGTGGACATCGGCGACGTCGTGGTCTCCACCGCGGCCGTGCACCACGACATGGACGTCACGGCGCTGGGCTACCCCCTCGGCCAGGTGCCGGGCTATCCCACGCTGTTCGAGGCCGCCCCCGCGCTCGTGGACNACTTCTGCNCCGCCGTGGCCGAGGTGGCCCCCGGGGTCTCCGTGTTCAAGGGCGTCGTGGCCTCCGGCGAGCGGTTCGTGGCCGGCGGCGAGGACCGCGGGCGCATCCGCGGGGCGTTCGACGCGCTGTGCTCCGAGATGGAGGGCGCCGCTCTGGCCCAGGTGGCGTGGCTGAACGACGTGCCGTTCGTGGTGCTCCGCGCCATGAGCGACAAGGCCGACGGCACCGGCGCCGAGTCCTACCAGCGGTTCGAGGACGAGGCCGCCTCCGTGATGGCCCACGCCCTGATGGCGGCGCTGCCCCGCATCGCAGGCCAGCCCGCGTGACGGCGGTGCCGGCCGCTGTCGTCGTGTGACAGCGGTGCCTGGCCCATCTGTCACTCTCCCTATTGCGACAATAATATGAAGGGGCGCCCGTCGCCGTGGTACGGACGCCCCTTTTCCCGGGCATGACGGCGGTGCCAGGCCGCCGGGGGCCAAAGGCCGCGCTGCTATCGCTTCCCGCTGTAGTTGAGCCCGCCCACGGCGGTCTCGATGGCGTCGCCGCCGCGGCAGAAGGCCTCGGCCACCACGGGGAAGCCGTCCACGGCCCCGTCGAAGAGGTCCATGAACGAGGCGTGGGACACCCTGCCGGTGAAGGGGTCGGTCCAGGGCAGGCGCCGTGGGTTGGCCAGCGGGCACACGTCCTCGCGCAGCACCTCGTGGGCCATGGCCTCCACCTGGGAGAACGTGCCGCGCAGGCGCTCCTCCACCAGGGCCACGGCCTCGCCGCGGGGCGACCCGGCCGGCTCGATCAGGCGGTAGACGGCCTGCATGTCGTCGACCGCGGCGCCGAACTCCTCGCAGGAGATGGAGATCCCGAACACCTGCCAGGCCACCTGCGAGAAGATCGCGCCGGCCACGCGGTCGATGCGCGGCGTGCGGCAGAGCTCCAGCGCCGGGTGGCAGGTGAGCACGGTGCTGTGGCGCTCCTTCNAGAGCATCCAGGAGTCGATNCGCCCCTNGATNATGGCGTGCACCTGNCNNCCGCAGCCNTCGAGCTCGCCGTCGGAGGCGTCGATGATCTCGTCCTGTTCGGCGAAGATGAAGGGGTGCACGGAGCGGTCGAGCTGGTAATGGGCCACCAGGCCCAGGCAGAACGCGCGGCCGAGGCCCTGCTCGTCCTCGGGAAGGCGCCCCACGCTCTCGTGGGCTGCGGTGAAGGCGGGGGCCACGCGCGTGGAGTGCATGGAGGTGGCCAGCCGGTGGCAGGCCTTGAGCTCGGCGGGGAGCGCCCTGAAGCGGAAGAAGAAGGGATCGGGGCCCTGGTTGCCGAGGAGGAAGGCCAGGAGCTGCTCCTGGTCCTCCACGAGGCCCTCGGGAAGCTCCGGGGCGCATTTCTCGCCGAAGATGTGATGGGTTATCAAGGCAGGCATCTGATGGCTCCTTGTCGGTGTCGTCGGGCCGCTGGGGCGGGACCCAAAGTCTAGCGCACGGGGGGGCGTACCGTCCCCCTCCCCGCGGTCTATGGTCCGTGGNGAGATTCAGCACCGTTTCAACACCGAGGCGTATCTGGTTGCCTTTGTAGTCTATCGTGTGCCCGACGGGGCGGAGTGGCCCCCGCGGATAAAGGATATTGATGAAACTTTTCAGTCATCACACGCGGCAGGAACGCGACTGGATCATGTACGACGTGGGCAACTCGGCCCTCGTGCTGCTGAGCACCACCGTCGTGCCCATCTACTTCAACGCGCTCGCCGCGGAGACCACCGACTCCGCCGGTCTCGTGGCCCAGTGGGGCATGGCGCAGACCGTCGCGTCGCTCATCGTGGCCCTGCTCATGCCCATCCTCGGCTCCCTGGCCGACTACAGGGGCAACAAGATCAAGTTNTTTATCGGGTTCTTCGCCACGGGCCTCGTGGCCTGCTTCTGCCAGGCGCTCCCGGTGTCCGCGGCCGTGTTCCTCGCCATCTTCGTGGTGGCCACGGTGGGCCTCAACTCGTCCATGACGTTCTATGACGCCATGCTCGTGGACATCACGGACGACGAGAGGATGGACGACATCTCCTCCGCGGGCTTTGCCTGGGGCTACATCGGCTCCACCGTCCCGTTCGTCGCCTGTATCGCCCTCATCTTCGGGGGCCCGGCCCTGCTCGGCCTCGACTCCATGCTCTGCACCCAGCTGTCGTTCGTCATCACCGGAATCTGGTGGCTCTGCTTCACCGTCCCGCTGCTCCGCAGCTACCGGCAGGTGCACTACAAGCGCTCCGAGGACGCCCGCGCCGAGGTGCTCGACACCTTCCGCGGCCTCGCCCGCACCATGCGCGACATCTTCCACGACCGGCGCCTGTTCGTGTTCCTCGTTGCGTTCTTCTTCTACATCGACGGCGTCCACACCGTCATCGCCATGGCCACGAGCTACGGCTCGGCCTTGGGCATCGACTCCACGCACCTCATCCTGGCGCTCCTCGTGACCCAGTTCGTGGCGTTCCCCTCGGCCGTCGCCTACGGCAGGTTGGCCGACCGCTTCGGCACCCTCACCATGATCCTCGTCGCCGTGGTCGCCTACTGCGGCATCGTGGGCTTTGCGGCCTTCTTCCTCAAGACGGCCACCGAGTTCTGGGTCCTCGCCGTGCTCGTGGGTCTCTTCCAGGGCGGCATCCAGGCCCTGTCGCGCTCNTACTTTGGCAAGATCATCCCCAAGGACCGCGCCAACGAGTACTTTGGCTTCTACGACATCTTCGGCCGCTACGCGAGCGTCATGGGCACCCTCCTGGTGTCGGTGGTGACGGCCGCCACGGGCTCCGCCGAGCTCGGCGTGCTGTCCATCGCCATCCTCCTCGTGGTCGGCTTCGTGATGCTGCTGCTCATGCCCAAGGAGCACGGGGAGCCCGCCGGCGCCTAGGGCCTGGCCCGCGGCCCCCTGTCCCANNACCCGGACNCTTCTGTCCCACCACCTGGACACTTCTGTCCCACACCGTCCGGCCNCGCGTCGTCGCTCCCTTCGCGGAGGAGCCGGCGGCGTTATCATGGTGGGCCGTTCGGTCGGAGAGGGGAGTGCCCGTGGGTCTCGGTGAGTGTCTCGTTCTGGGTGTGGCCCTGGCCATGGACGCGTTCGCCGTCACCGTCTCCAACACGCTGGCCGCTCCNGGTGCCCGGCGCGGCCGGCTTCTGCTCATGCCGTTGCTCTTCGGCCTCTTCCAGGGTCTCATGACCCTGCTGGGCAGCCTTCTCGGGTCGCTCTTCGGCGACGTCATCGAGCGCTTCTCGGGCCTAGTCGCCCTCGTGGTGCTCGGCGCCATCGGCGTCAACATGGTTCGCGAGGGCCTGGGCGCCATGCGTCCGGTTGCTGCCGAGGAGGTCGCCGCAAAGGGGAGCCCGGCCGAGGAGGACCGCGACTGCGGCGGGGACGACGTCCTCTCCCCCGGCCGGCTCCTGCTCGAGGCCGTCGCCACGTCCATCGACGCCTTTGCCGTGGGTGTGTCGCTCCGCGCCATGGGCGTGGCCGTCGGGCCCGCCTCCACGGTCATCGGCCTCGTGACGGCGGCTCTCTGTGTGGCCGCCATCGCCTGCGGCCGCTGGGTGGGGCCGCGCATCGGCGACCGGGCCCAGGTGGCGGGCGGTGTGGTCCTCGTCGCCCTGGGCGTCAAGGCGTTCTTCTTCTAGCCCGCCCCCCGGCGCCCACCTGCTGCCGGCCGCCCGGCAGCAGGTGGGCGCCGGGG
>NZ_CAJMXC010000097.1:0-6354 GCF_905219715.1 Olsenella sp. CU969 | reverse complement strand
GGGGCGGTCACCGTGGCGTCCAGGGCGGCCTGGGGGCGCTTGACCGTGACGGGGACCTCGACCCGCTTGGTCTCGGAGCCGTTGGTGACGGTGACGGGGAGCTTGACCACGCGCTCGGTCTCGCCGTCCTTCCAGTCGTCGATGGTGGGCGTGCCGGTGAGCTCGCCCTGGGGGTTGACGGCCATGCCGGCAACGACGTCGCCCCTGATGGTGGAGCCGGGCTTGTTGGGCTCCACGACCTTGGTGCCGGCCGGGACGGCCTGGCCCTCGGTCTGGGGGCCGGGGGCGGTCACCGTGGCGTCCAGGGCAGTAGGAGCGTCGGCAACCACGTGAATGACCTCGCCGGGAACCGGGTTGGGATCGTCGGCGCTGCGGTACACCACAAGCTGATAGTCGCCAGGGGCAAGCTTATGGGTATCGGGAATGACAAGCTCGGCCGGGATCTTACCGAGANGATCGGCGTGGTCAATGCCAGCATTGATGGCGTCGGAGTTGTACTCCTTGTCGGGAACGCCCAAGCTGTCGCCGGTAGCGGTGGCATCGAACTTCTTGGTGGCCGCATCGTAGGGGCGCAGGGCCAAGATGAGCTTGGTGTCAGAATTGGACACCTGCTGAACAGAGTTGGGGTCCACAACGCCCGTGCTCGAATCGCAGGCGGCCGAAGGCTCCTTGGTCAGAAAGACAGCATGGGAGCCGGCAACGGAGGAGTTCCTGTCCCCGCCATTGAGGTAGAGCGTGGTCTCGCCGGGCTTTGTGGCAGCAGGGTCGTAGTCGGCGGGGGGAATCAACGGGCCCACACCCACCTTGAAGCTCTTGGGGTCCACAGGGCCGGTCTGGTCGAGGGTGAGCTCGTCACCATCAGAGCGGCCGTCGCCATCAGTGTCATAGAGGGCGGGGTTGGTCCCCATGTTGTTCTCGGAGAAGTCGGGGATGCCGTCGCCGTCTGAGTCGGTAAGGTCGATGAAGGCGTTGGCGTAGGAGCCCTTGATCATCTTGGTGGGATCGCCGTTGTCGTTGCCACCCACGAGCATGCCGCCACCGATGAAGGAGTCGGGGAAGTCGGCCTCAAGCCAAGAGTCAACGTTGAGCTGCGAGCCGTTCTTCTTCACGTACTCGGCAAGGTCGCGCACGAACTGGGCCGAGTCAATGTCGTCCTTGAGCGTGTAGGAGATGGTGTAGTTGCGCGACTGGCCAAGGGTGCCCCAAAAGACCTTGTTGTCGAGGTTTGTCCTGGCCTCCTTGAAGCGCTCCTTAGCGGCATTCTTATCGCCATTGGACGAGGTGTCGATGTCGGCGATGGAGACGGCCGGCGTGCGCGAGGAGTCCACGAGGCCGGAGTNGTCGACGTTGAGGTCGATCCACTCGTTGTCGCCGGTGTAGTTGCCGAGCTTGTCAGAAACGCCCAGCTTCACGTCGTTGACCTTGATGTACTTGAGCAGCTCGGCCGGGACGCGCTCCTTGACGTAGAGCAGCCACGAGTAGTTGGATTGGAGGAAGTTCTGGTCGGGCTTGAAGGTGTGAACGGAGCGGATGGTGCGCGTCTTCTGATCGAATATGATGTTCTGGATCATCTCGCCGTTGCAGAAGTTACGGCCAAGACCGCTGTAGTACTGGTCGTCCGGCAAAATCTTATCGTTGTTCTTCAAGATGAAGCCGTTGGAAGAGCCGTTGGGATCGATAAGACCCTCGTCGGTGAGCCANACGGAGCCAAAGTTGACCGGCGTGTCGGCGAGGCCGAGGCTGTCCAAGGTCTGGCCGTCCTTCAGCGTGATGACGATGTCGTGGTTGGTGACAATGCCGATCTTGGCGTAATCGAACGGGTTGGGATTGGCAATGCCGATGGACCAAAGCTTTCCAGGCTGCACCTCCTTGCCGTCCACGTTGGTGACCTTGTTCATCGGCTTACCCGCAGCGGAGATGCTGGCGACCTCGTTGTAGAAGTCAGGGTTGTCGAAGTAGAGCAGATACTGGCCGGAGAGCTGGATAGAGTCGTCGTGGCCCCAGCCCGTGGCGAGCTTGGCCCACTTGGTCTCGTTGAGCACGATGTTGCCCTTGTCGTCCACGCTCTTATACTCGAGGCCGGCGTAGCGAAGGCTCGGGTTCTCCTCGACGCCCTTGGCGGCGAACGGCAAGTTCGGGNCGATGGAACGGGTGGCGATGGCCGGCTGGGACTCAGCCGCAACTGCCGCCACGGGCGACACNAGCATCATGGTGCCGCCCAGCATGCAGGAGACCAGGCCCACCGAGAGCTTACGGAGCCCGTAGCGCGGAACCCGCTCTACCTTTACTNCCCGCTTGTTGACCGGAGGCCCGGCCGAGACGTTCTTGTGGTCCATTGAACGACCCCCCCCCCGTGCGGTTTTTTCGGGTCCNNACGCGTAGTTGGTGAATGGTTTCTCGACCACAATAGAGATTGTTCTCTTAACTCCTAGCCCAATCGTTAACTGTAGATTTCCATCTTTACAGGCATGGGAACAAGATAGCTGNTTTCNCGAATAATTGCAGGTAAATAGCTATGATTGTATTTGCCAACAAAGTTGGCTGTTTTTCATTATGGTTTAGTATATTTATAATAGCGAACAGCGATTTACCATTTATTCAGTTTCCTATAAGAATCAATGGAGAAATAGTCCCTCAAGACCCGGAATCACTGCGCATAGATGCGAGCCGCTCGAGGGCGCATAGGTGGCGCGTCATTTTGGCACGGCGCCACGGGGCGGTCACAAGGCCCACGAGCCTTCCGTTGAGGCCGCACCAAAAGCCGCTGCCGTCAAACGTCTCCTCGTAGGAGACGATGACACCCTCCCCGTTGGCCTCCAAGCCGTAGCGGACGAGGTAGGTCCCGTCTCCAGCCTGTACCGACGAGGCGTAGGCATGCCCGTCCTCGTACTCCTCGACNGAGACCGTGGCCGTGACGGTCTGGCCCATCTTGGTGACCATGGGGCGNTGCCAGGTCGTGCCGGCGCACGGCCTGCGCCCCTCCGGCAGCCCTCCTTGGGCCATATCGGCGAGAACGGCCTCCTCAAGGCAGGCAAACGCCGTCTCGGGGGCCACATCCATCCATCTCTCAACGCGCATGACGCCTCCCAGCCGCCCAATGGGCCACAGCGACGATACCAGCGGCCGCAATCAGCAGCACACCCCATCCCACGTTGATGTTTCCCGTGGCATACCCGTAGGTGAAGGCGGCACAACCCATGGAGAGCAGGGCCAGGGCCCACTNGGTCGCAGAACTCANCGCATCCATGGANGCACCTTTTCGCAGCTTTGAGCAGAACAAAGAAAAGCCTCCACGCCATCTCGAGCGTGGAGGCCAAAAACCGTGCGGCTATTGCTTCTCGGGCGCGTCCATGCGGTTGGCGAGCNTAACGAACGGCGTCCAGATGANAAAGGAGATCAGGAGGTTGAGCAGGGCAACGAGTCCTGCGAGCACATTGCCTCCCGTGGCGAGAAACGCGCCAATGCCCACGGGCATGATCCACGGCACCTGGATGAACACCGGCGGGATGAGCCCGGTGAAGGTGAAGGCCATGGCCACGACCGTGGCGACCACCGGAACCAGCAGCCAGGGGATGAGGTAGAGGGGATTCAAGACGATGGGCATGCCAAAGATGACCGGCTCGTTGATGTTGAAGACGCCCATGGGCGCCGACATCTCGGCCACCACACGGCACTCGCGGCGCTTGGAGAAGATCATGATGGCGATGATGAGGCCCAGGGTGATGGCGGCGCCCGCGAACATGGAGAAACACTNGAACGAGGCTTTGGTCCACAGGTAGGGCAGCTGGGCGATGTCGTGGGTGGCGTTCCAGACCTGCATGTTCTCCAAGAGCGCCGGCGTGTACAGGCCCTCGAGCACAGGGGCCATGACCTGGGAGCCGTGGATGCCAAAGAACCAGAGGAGCTGGATCAAGAAGCTTGTGAGCACGATGGCCGGGGCGCTCTGGGAGATGCCCAGAAGGGGCTTCTGGATGAACTCCACGATGAGGTCGTTGGGGTACTGCCCGGTGAGGGCCACGCAGAGCTGGGCGAGAATAGCGCAGACGTAGACGGCCACAACGCCGGGGATGATGGCGGCGAACGCCTTGGAGACCGCGGGCGGCACGCCCTCGGGCAGCTTGATGGTGACGTCCTTGAGCGTCAGCTTCACATAGACNATGGTGGAGATGATGCCGAAGATGAGGGCCGAGAAGAGCCCGGTGGCGCCGGTGAGCGCTGTGGAGATGAGGTTTGCGCCCGTCACCTGAAGAGTCACCGCGCCATCGACCTCTGCCACGGCAAGACCCGCCGAGGAGAGCGCGCCCATCGCGTCGGGAGTGACGTTGGGAAGCACATAGGCAAACTCGGGGGCGAAGTTCATGGTAGCCACTACCGAGGCGAGGGCGATCACGCCGCCGGCCAGGCCGTCCACGTCGTAGGCGCGGGACAGGCGATAGCCAAAGGCAAAGGCAAAACACNGGGCAAAGATGGCCATGGAGCCATGGCTCACAAGGCCGTCAACGTTGACCACCTGCGCGAGCGACGTGGTGACGACGTTCTCCTCGCCCAGCCACATGGTGGGCAGGTCAACCACGAACACGTTGAGGAGCGTGGCGATGGAGCCCACCATGGTGATGGGGAGGATGGAGATGAAGGCGTCGCGCACGGCGGCAAGGTGGCGCTGGTTGCCGACCTTGCTGGCCACGGGGACAAACTTCGTCTCCATCCACTGCATGAATCCGTCCATAGGACTGCTCATGAAACACTTCCTTTCTGTCTTCTTCCGTCTCCCGGGCCGTGCCGTGAGGAGCGGTTAGGCGATGTGATCGAGGGCCGAGTCCAAGACGGCGTCGCCGTCCATGCGGCCGTACTGCATGACGTCCACAACGCTCACGGGGACGGGCGTCACCTGGGCGGCGATGCGGTCCTCGAGATAGCGGATCTGAGGCCCGAGGAGCACGACGTCGGCATCCGCCCCCTCGACGGCCGCCTTGGCTTCGGGGACGGCCCAGATCCTGGCATCGATGCCGCGGCGATCGGCGGACTCCTGCATCTNCTTGACGAGCATGCTCGTGGACATGCCCATGTTGCAGACGAGCATTACTTTGACCATCTAACTCTCCAATCGTCTCTTACGCGAGCAACGAGAACCCGGACCACGGCCCGAGGTATCCCAGCAAGAAGCGCTCCTCCTCAACGACGTTGGCCACGACGTTCTTGGTGCCGTCGTTGTCCATTGCCTTGAGGACAACCTGCAGCTCACCGGCGTAGCGGCCGCCGCGGTCGTTGACCACNGNCACGTCGCCCGGCACAAGGCCCCACGTGTTGTGCGGGGCGATGCCCAGAGGCGCCAGGCGGGCCCTCTNGTCGAAGTCGCGCAGCATATAGGGAGAGGAGTCGCCGCGGACCCGCAGCGAAGANCCCAGGTGCGCNTTGAAAAGCGGGCCCTCGGCCCCTTTGGCCGGGACGACCCTGAGCGCGACGGTGGCAGGGTCCAGCGCTGCCAAGGAGCGAAGCTCGTCATCTGAGGCAAAGCAGTTGGACACCAGCACGTCGTCCACCACGCCCGTGGCAAACAGGTGGCGCGCCTGCAGGTCGATGGGGGCGTTGCGATGGGCCTCCACAGTGGGAAGACCCTCTTTGAGGGGCCACGGGCCGCAGGCGTCAGGCTGTCCGGACGAGACGAACGCGGCCACCCCGAGGCCGAGCTCCTTGGCGGCGCGGCTCTCCTGCTCCATGAACGAGGCACTGAGCCCGGTGTATCGCTGAGGGTAGAAGTTGTGGCACGCGCTCAGGCGGGAGCGGTCCGGCTCGCAGGCGCAGACGGCGGCTACGGTCCCGTCGGCCGTGGAGGCGTTGAGCTCCACCGCCAGGCCGTAGGGGTTGTGGGTGAGAGCCGCCACCTCACGCGGTGTGAAGGCCTCGTCGAGGCGGATGGCGTTTGCCCCCAGGTCGCAAAAGAACGAGAGGTCGTNCGGACTGATGCCGAGGCGCTCAAAGACCACAGGCGAGACGTCGAGAGTGAGCGCCATGGACGCCTCGTGCGCGGCCCGGGCCACCGGGGAAAAGCGCTCGACCACGTGGGCGCGGCCCCCCTCGGCAGACAGCAGGCAGCTGAACACCCGCGAGTACCCGAGGGTCCCCGCTCGGCCGAGGTACTGGACGATGGCGTCTACGTCAACGCGCTCCGGATACACCGATACACCGAGTCCCATGTGCACATCCTTTTGTGAGGTGGCGCCCCATTGGCTGCTATCAGCAAAATGATGTACCATCCGCCTTTGTAAAAAGTGACATTGTTGATTCATGATTTGCAGGATTTTCCGGCAACGAATCATGAGTTCCGGGCGCTGGGGGCGCGGGGGGGGGTACGGG
>NZ_CAJMXC010000096.1:0-6360 GCF_905219715.1 Olsenella sp. CU969 | reverse complement strand
TTAACAGTTTGGTATAGCAAGAGAAAGTTTTCCGGGGGGGGGGGGGTTCCGTGGGCTTTTGCGAGTGTTGAGCACTTTGTGAGAGAAGCTGTGCGCAGGGGCGCGCGCGTGGCCTGTGCCATGGCGCTGATTGACCAGTCGAGCGGCGAGGCCGAGGCAACCTGTGCACTGGCTCGCTCATGGGGTGTCTCTTCGTTTCGGTTGGCTTCCGTGCTGTCAGAAGGAAGAGCGGTGGGGCTGGAGGGCGAGCATCCGTGGCGCCCGTCATCTGTGCGTAGGCTTCTACGAAGCCTGCAGGAAAAGTTTGAAACTGAGGACTTCTCGGTTGTATTGGCCGACGAAGAGGCGGTGCCCAATGCCGAGGCGTTGGCCTACGGATGTGGGACAGGGGAGCGCCTCTGGTACGTGGAGCCTGNCTTCTCTGTGCGNCCNTGCCCGCTTTTGCCGGAAACAATTGGCAATTTGTCGCGTCAAACCATTGAAACGGTCAGGCAGAACAGGGCACGCAAGATGAGGGCCATCGCTGACCCATCTCCGGAGCGGTGCGGAGGCTGCGACCGTGTGGACGAGTGCAAAGGTTGCAGGGCCGTGGGATGGGCAGCTGCCCATGGAGAGAGAAGCGGTCGTTGCCTCTGGTGGGGCACCTGCTTCAAGAGTCTAGACGCTGAGGGGTGAGACCGTGCCATCTATCGACGTGTCCGACGTCTCGNTCTCCTATAGGACGCTGCTGCGCAAAAAACAGGTGTTTGATGGGTTCTGTCTGAACATCGACGGGGGCGTCTGCTGCCTTTTGGGCCACAACGGCGCGGGAAAGACCACGCTGCTCAAATTGATCTATGGGGTGCTCAAGCCGTCTCNGGGCGCCATCGCCGTGCATATGACCAGGATGGACGGCATGGCGCTGGTGACGGGGCCATGGGGCGTGGAAGAGCGTCTATCATCCCGCGAGAACCTGCGGTTCAGAGAAAAATACCTAGGCAACTCAGACGTTGTGGCTCAGGGAGAGCGATGGGCGCGGCGAATGGGGATTGCCGGCTACATGGACACGCCCTGTCGCGAGCTTTCCTCCGGCCTGTTTGTGCGGGCCGCCTTAGTGCTTGCGCTGTCAGAGTCGCCCGAGGTGCTGCTCCTCGACGAGCCCACCGCCGCCGTCGACCCCGAGACCCGGGTGGTGGTGGCTCAAGCCGCGGCTGAAATGGCAGATGTCGGGTCTGCGGTGGTGGTAGCCACCCACGACTTCGACCTCGCCCACAAGGTTGGGGGAAGGGCCGTCGTGCTTGACGAGGGATCTTTGGTTGACGNCTTCCCGCTTGCGNAATGCTCGCGCGATGAGCTTGAGAGCAGGTACTTTGCGACGGTGCGTCACGTGGGGGAGGGGAGCTGACTGTGGTCGGTGCGCTCTTTTATAAAAGCCTGATGTTCATAAAGAGATCTTTCAAAGAGACTGCTTGGATAGGGTNCGCATACGTCTGGTTTTTTGGGCTTCTGCTCGTAAAACCCTATTGGACGCTGGCCCCTTTGGTGGGGNTCCAGTCGCTAGAGCTCTTTCTTTATAGTGGTGCTGTCCTGACCATCTCCATGCAGTTCTACTCTCTGATCGTNAGGGACGACATAAGGTCGGGCGTCCTGCAGCACGTCTGCCTGGAGAGGCGCCCCCTGTTGAGCTCTCTCATGGGCGCGGCCGCACTGCCGGCCATGACGGGGCTTGTATTTGGCATCTCGCTGGTCGCCGTCTACTGTGCGGTNGACGTCTCCGCGGCCTCCGCGCTGATGNAGAATAACATTATAAACGTTATTTTTCTCATGTCAGGGATTGTGGCTCTCGCCGTGTCCTCGGCCCCGCCCTGGGGGCTCGTCTTCGGCGACTCCGACGACATGCAGATCGCCTACATCGCCACGGTGCTGGTCGTCCTCGCGGTGGCGGTGCTCGCCTTCCTGCCCCGCTTTGGGGTCCTCGGGGTGTCCGCCGGCCTGTGGGCGGCGTCGGCGGCCTTCTTCGGGGCCTTCCGGGTGCTGGCCCGCAGCCGCTTTCGCCCGACGGGGGAGGTCTCGTGAGGGGTGAGCGCGAGGCGTGCCGGTGCCGAACCACCCTGTTCAACGGGCGCCTTGCCACGTCCTGTGATGTGAGGGCTGGCGTATGGGAGTCTTTTTCAACCGGCTCGTTCAGGGCTTCTGGCAGATCATCTGGAGCGAGTCGCTGCGATCCTCTCGAAGTGACCGAGACTCTTTTCCTTTCGCAACAGAAAGAAATTGAGAAGANGCTTGGTTGTTTAATTAACAACTTCGGCTGTGGCGGTGAGACTTCGGTCTCCATGCTCTTTGAGGAGAGTCGGGAGCGGGTTGCATTTGGGCTGGTTTCGGACAAGCGCAGGTGCTCGTTCTTGCGGTTAATTATTCACACGAAGGGCATGCCCCATTTTGTGCGGGATTGGGTTCTTCGCGAGTGCACACTCGACGAACTCCTGGCTGCTGCCAGCGGAGCGATTCGCCGGGCCGCTCTTGACCAAAATCGGGGCCTAGGCTGCCCACGAAGTGCGTTTCGCTGTCGAGAGACTCTGCCTCTTCGCCCCCCCTGCGCCTGNNAGTCGCTGAGGGTGCCCACAACGGCTTTCAGGCGCAGGGGAGGGCAGGGGGGTGACAAACCAACCTGGTACCTTGTNTGCCTGGCGCAATCCCTAGTCGGCGATGCGGACCTTCACGCAGGCCTTGAAGAGCGGGGCCGGGGCGTCGAGGCTGCAGCCGGGCTTGTGGGCGTCGGCCGGGGCGGTCAGGCAGAACTCGCCGGCCTGGGTGACGACCCAGCTCTCCAGCTCGGGCTGCTCCACGAGGACGAAGTCGTTCTCCTCGTCGAAGGCGCCCTTGGGGGTGCAGTCCTTCATGCGGGCGATCCCCATGAGCTCCACGCCCGAGAAGACGTAGTGGATGTCGATGTGGTCGCGGTGCGCCTCGTAGTCCTTGGTGCCGGCGGGGGCGGTGTCGAAGCGCATGACGTTGGCGAAGACGTCGTCGCCGTCGATGTCGTTGCGGCCGAGCTCGAGGGTGGCGGGGTCCACGGTGCGGCACCAGTCCATGGCGCGCTCGATGCGCTCGGAGGTCACGGGGCCGAAGGCCTTGGCGTCGATGGATGCAGAGATCACGGGTGCTCCTTAGGTGGGTGCGGAAACGGGCGTCTCTCTGTATGCCCCTCCGTGTCCCTCTCTAAGCGTCGCCCGGCACGCCGTCCGGCCGGGCGGCGNCCCTGCATGANGCCNCTAGCCCACNGCGCCGCCCACGGTGGCCCACGGCGCCCCCTGTCCGTGGTCGGGGGCGACCGTCTTTGCACTATCCTGTGACTACACGCCTCTACCTGCAGTCTCGATCCCCGGGAGCCAGCCCATGCCCTCTTGGAACATCCACACCGGCCTCGTCGAGCACGTCCTGGCGCCCGGGGACGCCGCGACCCTCGGCATCCGCGACGCCAACCTGTTCCTCTTCGGCAACCTCGTGCCCGACATCTACGTGGGCTACATGGCNCCGGACGTCTCCCACACCCTCCGCTACATCGACACCCACTACGGCCAGCCCACGNACATCCCCGTNCCNGAGGNGGGCCNGTTCTGGGACGACNGNGTCGCCCCCGCGATCCCCCAGGGCGGCGTGGACGACGTGGTGCTCGGCGCCTGGGCGCACCTGCTCGCCGACAACCGCTACAACGCCTGCGTCCGCACCTTCAACGAGGCCCGCTCCATCCCCAGCGGCGAGCGGACTCGCATCGCCAAGCAGGGGGACTTCGACCTCTTCGGCCATTCCCTCGGCATCTCGTCCACGGTGGAGGTGACGCCCGCGCTCGTCGCGGCCGCCGCGCGCTTCCCCCAGTACGCCGTCGANGCCGCGGACGTGGCGCGCGCCGCCGCGGCCGACCGCGCCATCGTGGAGGCCGCACGCCGGCCACCCGAGCGCACCACGTATGAGCTGCTGCCCCGCGACCTCATCCAGGAGGTCTTTGACTCCGTCGTGGCGGAGACCCGCGCAGGCCTCGCCGCCTACACGGCCGCCCTCCGCGAGGCCGGCTTCGACCCGTCGGCCCCGGCGCCGGAGCTGCCGCTGCACCGCCCCGACCTCTGGGTGGGGCCGGAGCCCGCCATACGTTTTGCCGGGGACCCCCAGGCCGGCGCCGCCGTCAACGACCCAGTGGAGGGTGCGGGGGCCCATGCCCGCTGACGGAGTCTGATGCGCGGTCCGGACGCTCCGGTCCGCTAAACTGTGACAGGCCCCGTGCGTGCCCGGGCGAACGCTTTTGGGAGATGATTTCATGGCCGATTTCGAGAGGGACGACTCCAGCCTCCTGTACATCCAGGTGGCCGACTACGTGCGCGAGAANATCTACAGCCACGAGTGGGGCGTCGACGACCGCATCCCCTCGGAGCACGAGCTCATGGCCANGCTGCACCTCTCCCGCGGCACCGTGCAGAAGGGTATCCGCGCCCTGGTGGACGAGGGGCTCCTCGTCCAGCAGCGCGGCCGCGGCACCTATGTGGTCCAGCCCATCATGGCCCGTCCCACGTCCAACTACCTGCTTNCCTTCGCCGAGTCCATGGCCTCCCAGGGCATCCCCTACGAGACGCGTCTCGTGGAGAAGCGCGTGGAGCCCGCCAACAAGGCCTGCGCCTGGGCCCTGGGTCTCGACCGCGGCGACCCCTACCTGTACGTGGCCCGCGTGCGCTCGGTCTTTGGGGAGCCGGTCATGTTCATTGAGAGCCACGTGTCGCTGGAGGCCTGCCCCGGCATCGANGACGCCGACTTTGAGCACGAGGGGCTCTTCGAGGCGGCGGTGCGCACGANCGGCCACGNGGTGGGCCGCTCCAACCAGGTCTACTCCGCCTGCGTCTGCGGCAAGCGCCGCGCAGAGTGGCTCGAGTGCGACGAGAAGTCGCCCGCCCTGCAGCTGGAGCAGACCGTGTTCCTCGACGACGGGCGCGCCTTCGAGTGGGGCTGCGTCTGGCTGCCCGCCAACCGCTGCGTCATCAGCGCCAGCACCGAGCGCGCCTAGGCGGCCCCGGGGCCGCCGGCNNTCGTGCGCGGGGCGTCGTCCCGGGCCGGGAGCCTGAGGTAGCGGCTGGGGTTCACGAGGAACCCGAGTTTCCACAGGCGGTCCATGGCCACGTTGACGGCCACCGGCAGCCCGTAGGCCACGGCCAGCGTTCCGGCGACGAGGAGGGGCGCCGGCAGCGACGCCGGGCCTGCCAGGTGGAACCACACCGCGAGGAACATCGGGTGCATGAGCCAGATGCCCTTGGTGTAGCCGTCGACGGCCGAGAAGAACCCCCACTGCCCGCGGCCCGCCGAGAAGATGCGCCCGTAGAGCGCCGTGGCCGCCCAGAGTCCGCCGACCGTGAGCAGGGCCTCCATCGCGGGTGCGGCCACGATCCCGGCCCGGGAGGCCCACAGCAGGGCGACCGCGNCCACCGCCCAGGCGCCCCAGAGCGCGCGGGGGCTCCCGAGGGCCGTCAGGGGGCGGCCGTCCCCCTCGGCCGCAGCGAGGGCCATGCCCCCGCAGAACCAGATGCCGTTGGCGCAGCCGTTGAGCACCACGTAGGGGAGGTGCGCCACCGCCTCCTGCCCGCCAGGCATGGACTGCGCGACGACCAGGGCGACCTTGAGGGCGGCCGCCACGGAGACCGTCAGGGCCGCCTGCCTCCGGGAGCGCAGGGTCGGGACGACGGCGTAGAGGGCCAGCGCCACGAGGAAGAAGCCCACGGGGATCACCGGCTCCACGAGCAGGGCGCGGCCGAGGGCGGCGGGCGAGAGGCCCGGGCCGGCGCCGGTCCAGCCGTCTACGAGGAGGGTGGGGACGGTGACCGCCGCGAGGGGGACGAGCATGTAGACGAGCTCGCGCCCCATGGAGACGAGCCACGAGCGGCCGCTGTCCACCAGCCACTGGCGCTGGTAGAGGTAGCCATACCCGAGGTAGAAGACCGGCAGCTGCANCGGCAGGAGGCAGCGGGTCCANAAGTCNNGCGCNGGGNCCGCAGACNGGACATGGCNGGCGACGAGTGCGGAGACGACGCTGCCCAGGGCGAGGAGCAGCGAGGCGGTGGACTCCAGGTTGTAGATCCAGGTGGTGTCCGTCGCACGTGGGGACCTGCGTCTCATGATCGTCCCTCTACGTGGGCGGGAGAAGCCAGATGGAGCCCGGGCCTCAGCGGAGAGAAAGCAGAGAGAGATGAGAGAGAGCGCTGAAGCCCGGGCTCCTCCAAGGCGACGATGGGGTCCTGCAGTGCCGGGGGAGCGTGTGCAGGTCGTCCGCCTTGGTGCTTGTCTCGCTCATTCCCATAAGGGACACCAATATGCTAGATATGCCGGCGTCGTCACGTTTTGGAC
>NZ_CAJMXC010000095.1:0-6382 GCF_905219715.1 Olsenella sp. CU969 | reverse complement strand
GTAGACGTGCCGATCTTGGCCGCGCGGGAGATCTGGGGCGGCNGGCTCAAGGGGATGGCGGGGCTCACGCCGCCGGCCGCGTCGATGGCGGGCTTCACGGGGTGGTTGATGGCGGCGGGGTCGTCGGCCGGAAGCGTGCCGGTGGCCTCGGCCTGCTTGATGGCGTCCTCAGGCAGCTTCTCGTTGGGGTCCCACAGGCGCTTGATAGGCAGGCCCATGGGGTTCTGGCCTTCGGAGAGCAGCGAGGTGGGGACGTTGGAGGCAACCGGGGCCGGTTTCTTCAGGCCCTCGACCTGCCAGGTGAACGGGGCGAACTGGTTGGCGGGGTCGGCCCAGTCGTGCTTGCGGGAGACCTGGTAGAGCAGGAAGGAGATGCCGAGGACCACGGCGATGATCACGGCGATCACCACCACATAGGTGACGGGGCTGCCCACCTCCTGGGCCACCTGGGCGGGAGGGATGATGGCGAGCACGATGCCGAAGAGGCAGGAGGCCAGGCCGAGGCAAGCCACCACCCAGGCGCCCACCTTGCCGCCGGGCACCTTGAAGCTGCGGGGACGGTTGGGCTGGTCGTGGCGGAGCTTGAGGAACGACACGAACATGAGCACGTAGTAGAGCATGTAGAGGATGGTGATGGCCTGGGTGATCAAGATCACGAAGCCCTCGATGTTGGGGATGAGGAAGCACAGGAAGGCCACGACGGTCATGAAGGCCATCTGCAGGTACATGAGGCGGCTCGGCATGCCGTGCTTGTTGTTGCTCTGGAGCTGGCGGGGCAAAAAGCCGGAGCGGCCGGCCTGGCCGAGCATGTAGGAGGGGCCGGCCATGTTGGTGACGAGCGACGCCATGCCGGCGCCGAGGCCCGCCCACACGAACACCACGTAGATCCACGGGGCGCCGAAGCACTCTCCTAAGATCTTATAGGTCTGATTGAGGCCGTAGACGAGGTTCATCTGGCTCTCAGGCGTCACGATGGCGATGACCAACGTGCCGGCGATGAAGATGACGAGCGTCAAGATCATGCAGATGAAGATCGAGGCGGGGAACTCCTTCTGGGGGCTCTTGAGCTGCTTGATGTGGGNGGCGTTCATGTCGATGCCCGCAAAGGAGAAGAACACGCCGGCGGCCAGGGAGAGCGTGGCCAGCTTGAAGCCTCCGGAGAACGGGTTGAACGCCTCGGGGGTCACGGTCACATTGGGCTTGTTGCCCTGGGCAAGCCAGACCACGCACATGACGATCATGAAGGCCAGCGGGATGAACGTGCCGATGAGGACGCCGTACTTGGTGATGCGCGCAAAGGCCTTGACGCCCTTGGTGGAGACCCACGTAAGAATCCAGTAGTAGGCAAGCCAGGCCACCATGATGAGGAGCTGGTTCTGGGGGTGGTTCATGAAGTCGACGGCCCAGTCCCAGTCGGGCGTGAAGAAGCCGATTGTGGTGGAGGCGGTGGCGACACCGGAACCGAAGTTGATGGAGGTCTGGAACCAGAGGACCAAAAGGCACGTGAAGGCCAGGCCGGGGCCCATGGCCTCGCCGACCCACCGGAAGATGCCGCCGCGCTGGGACCAGCCGCTGGCAAGCTCGGCCGCCACGAGGCCGGTGGGCAGGAAGAAGACGATGGCGCCGATGACGAAGAGCGTGATGGAGGAGAGGCCGTAGTAGGCCTGCTGCACGTCGTTGGCCACGGAGCCGATGATGGTCACATTCATCATGACCAGNGCCATGAGCGAGATGTACTGGCCCGACNTGTCGGGCCTGGGGGCCTCGGTCACCGCGTCGGCATGCCCCTTCACCTTGTCAAGGTGGTGATGTCCAAACATGGGAGGACCTTTCAAAAATCGAAAGGGGGAGGGGCCCGGCCCCTCCCCTAAGGACAAAAACTAGAGGCTGGTGACCGGGTTGAAGGTGTTCCAGAAGGGCCACACGACCGGATCGCCCTCGAGGGCCTTCTGCAGCTCGGGCGAGAGGAACGACCTCCTCACGGCCACCTCGTAGACGAACTCGTCGAACCACTCGTCGCTGCAGACGTAGTNGCCGTTGTGGCCCACCTTCTTGCCGTGGGCCTCGGTGCCCCAGGAGTTNTCGATCTTCCATTTGTCGGGCTTGCCGTCCACGATGTTCACGCCGGCAATCATCATGGCGTGGGTGGGCAGGCTCTGGTGCATGGCGAAGCGCTCGGCCTTGTCCATGGAGAACTCGACGCCGAAGAGGTCGTCGAAGTCGTAGAGGTCGGGGCTCATGACGCCGAGCTGCTCGTCGCAGTGCTGAAGCACGTCGCAACCGAACCACACGGGCTCGCCGGCCTTGAGCTGGTCGATGACCGCGGCCTTGAGGGTGGGCATGTCGACGTTGAGGTAGAGGTTCTCGCGCTCGGGGACCTGGTCGGAGTCCTCGATGGCGTAGGTGCGGCCGTAGGGGTTGCCCTCGCCGGGGACGTTGATGACGCCCACGTAGTCGTCGAGGTCGATGCCCACGTAGCGCCTGTAGAACTCGAGGGGCGTGAGGCCGTAGACACCGTGGAACTCCTTCTTGGAGTCGGTGTACTCGAAGTCCACCTTCTGGGGCGGCTCGCCGAAGGCCACGCACAGCACGCGGTAGACCTCGGTGAGCATGGCCTCCTCGGCGGCCTCGACGTCGGCGTCTGCAGCGCCCTCCCTCACNATGGAGCGGAGCTTGAGGGCGTCCTGGCGCAAAAGGTGCGAGAGGACCGTGTTGATCTGGGCGGTGTCGTTGGTGNAGGCCGTCTCGACCATGGCGGCATGGGGCACGACGCCGTACTTCTCGATGAGGCCGCAGACCATGTCCCAGTCGCCGCCGTCCTGCATGNGGGCGTNGACGAGCCACGTGACCTCGCGGTCGTCGAGACCCTTGTCGGCCGTGGCCACGATGTGGTCGAGGAACCAGTTGGAGCGCTCGAGCTTGTTGTAGAAGGCGAGGTAGGCCTGGGAGAGCTCGAAGGTGCCGCGGGGCAGGTCAAGCTCCTTCTCCACGTGGAAGCGGCAGAAGTTGAGGCACGCGAACATCCAGCAGCGGCCGGACTGTTTCTGGTTGGCCACAGCCTCGTCGTCCACGTCGATGGAGAACGCGAAGGCCGGGGTGGAGAGCCCCTTGGCCACCTGGATGTCCTCGGACGCGGCGAGGATGCCGTTCTTGGTCACCGCGCGCTCGGCGACGTGCTGGGTCGTGGCGCCCTTGTAAGCCTCGGCCATCCTCGCGATGGATTCCTTGCTCAGTTTCATGGTGTCTACCTCGTCTCCTGTCGTGGCCGCCCCGGCGGCCGCTGTCTTCCTACGTCTCTATGGGCACCGCCGTGCCGGCCCTACTCGAAGAGGGTCCAGGGCTGGGAGGGGCGGCTCTTGGTGTAGCCCTCCTGCCAGCGCCAGAGCGGGTGATGCTCGAAGAACTNGTCGNNGTCGAACTCCACGCCGTCGGCGCGGCCGTAGCGGCCCCAGAAACGCATGGCCTCGATGTCGTCGGCGCCCGCCGCCTTGCCGTCGCACGATCCCGCCGGGTAGAAGGGCACGTTCCACACGGCCGCCGGGTCATCGGCCCAGTACTGCGGGTCGACGTCGTAGTGGCTGCAGATGGTGCGGCTCGACGGGTTGTCGTAGCCGGTGTAGACGTCGTAGGTGTCGGCGAGCATCCTCTTGGCGAGCTCGACGTCGATGGAGCCGGAGTGGCGCTCGATGAGCTCCATCCAGCGTTGGCGCCGGGCGCCAGTCTGCTGGCGCGGGTCGTTGAAGCCGTTGTCCTTNCACTCGAGGTTGCGGATGCGCGGGTCGAACACCGCGTTGCAGCCGAAGAAGCAGCCGTCGTGGGTGCGGTCGAGGGACTGGAACTTGAGGCCCTGCTCGTAGCGGGCCACCTCGCCGGTCTTGGTGTCGGCGACAAGCCACGCGTTGGCGTAGCCGCCGTTGTTGCCCTCGTCGATCAGGCGCACGAAGTCGTCGATGGAGTCGGCGAACTGCACGGCGTTGCGGGCGCGCACGTACTCGGGCATGCCGCCCTCGTCGTAGCCGGAGAAGCCGGCCAGGGTGGTCTCGGTGACGGCCAGGCCGGCATCGTTGACGTAGTAGTCGGTCATGGAGTCCACATAGCACGGCACGGTCTGCATGACGAAGCGGCGCCCCTCGTCGGGCGTGACGTCGAGGCAGACGTTGAAGTACTGGCCCGCCCAGAACTCGTCGAACGACTCGTGGGCGATGACGGGGCGACCGTCGGCGGTGGCGCCGCCCGTGGCCACGATGGCCGAGCAGTGGGAGGCTTTGTGGGTCATGATGTTCTCGGGCATGGCCCCCACCACCTTGGNGGCGTTGAGGGGCCACCAGTACCCGGTGATCTCGTAGTAGGCGTTCCAACCAATGAGGTCGTCCACCGTGGAGGGGACGCCGGCCGCCGTGAGGCCGTCGGCCATGCCGCGGAGCTCGTCCATGAGGCGCTCGGGGATCTTATCCTTNTGCAGGCGCACGGNCTGNTNGCAGAACCANTGGTAGCTCATGCCGTAGGTCTGCAGCGTCATGTAGTCGTACACACGGAGGGCGTCGGCGTACTCGTCGGCCAGGAGGTAGCCCTCCTGGAACCCGCACTCGTAGGGCGTGCCCGCCNCCTTCACGTGGTGCCATCCCGCCACGTCGACCCTCGACGCCCCGTCGATCATGGCCTGCTGCCTGTCCGTGAGACCACCCATGGGACCCCCTTGGTTGCCGGAACCTTTTCAGAGGGGGTAGTTCCCCTTTTTGTTTTCAAAAACCACGGGTATGCCCTCGTAATATCGATATATGCATACCTTATATTTAATATATTTTAGATACTTATTTTTAATCGAACCCCTCGGCCCGGTATGCCACGGGCCTGAAAGTTGCGGACGGTCAAATTAAATACGTTGTAGGGACAGCGGTTGTGGAGAAAGCGTGCCCGTAGCTAAAAAATGAGGTAGGCCCTTCTTTTCTGTCCGTGCCCCCAAAGACTCAAGCAAGGACCTGCAACGCGAAACCCAGAACCGATGCCGCGGCCACGGCCACGATGGCCACCATGGCCGCCCGTTCCCACGCCTTGAGCGGGACGCCCCGCCCCGACTGGCGCAGCCCCACGAGGAAGAGCGGGAGGCCCAGGGCGAAGACGATGCTTGCGAGCATGAGGTTCTCCACCCCCGCGGCGACGAGCAGCACCACGCCGAACAGGCAGCCGGCGGCGCCGACGAGGAAGGCCCGGGGCCTCGGCACCCCCGGGGCCTGCCAGTCGCTCCCCACCACGGCCTCCTTGACCAGGAACAGGCAGCAGCAGAAGTAGGCCGGCACCGTCATCACCGAGGTGATGGAGACCATGGTGTCCCACGCCTCAGAGCCCAGCAGGCAGGCGAGGACCAGGAAGAGCTGGGTGAGGGCGGCGCAGGCCAGAAGGGAGCGCCCCGGGGCGCCGAAGCGGTTGCGGGAGGTGAAGCGGGCCGGAAAGATGCCGTCGGCCGCCGCCGACGTGGGCATCTGGCCCTGCATGCACATCCACACGAGCCACGACGACAGGATCGACACCACGATGCCCACCGAGACGAGGACCCTCCCCCAGTCGCCCGCCAACGCCAGGAGAATCTGGGCCGTGGAGGGCGAGGCCATGGCGGCGATGTCGTCCTGGGAGAAGACGCCGAAGGGCACCGTGGACACGAGGACGTAGAAGACCAGGGCCACGGCCAGGGCTAGGGTGACCGCCCTGCCCACCGCCTTCTGGCTCGTGGCGTCGCCGGAGACCACCACGGCCCCCTCGATGCCGATGAACACCCACAGGGTAACCATCATCACGTCGGCCACCTGGCCCGCGAGGCCGTCGGCCGTGCCACCGGGGGCGGCCGGGGCCGAGCCGAAGAAGCCTCCGGAGAAGACAGCGGGGTCGAAATGGGCGGCGCACACCGCCACGAAGACCGCCACGGGCACGAACTTGGCCACGGTGCCCACGATGTTGAGCACCGACGCCTGCTCCACGCCGCGCCGTGCGAGGGCGAAGACCGACCACACCACCACTGAGGCGCCCAGGAGGGCGGGCACGGTGTTGCCGGCCCCGAAGGCGGGCACCAACGGCGAGAGGGTTGCCATGAGCAGCACCCCGTAGGTGGCCATGGCGCAGCAGGACGTGCACCAGTAGCCCAGCATCACCAAAAAGCCGACAAGCCTGCCGAAACCCCGTTCTGCGTAGGCGTACACGCCGTTGGTGAGCTCGGGACGCACCTGGGCGAGGATGCGGAAGGTCCCCACCACGAACCACATGCCCAGACCGGTGAGCAGCCACGCCACGAGGGTGGCCCCGGCCGAGGCATGGGCGGCCACGGCGCCGGGCAGGGAGTAGATCCCGCCCCCCACCATGGCCGAGACCGAGATCCCCACGAGCCCCACGA
>NZ_CAJMXC010000094.1:0-6552 GCF_905219715.1 Olsenella sp. CU969 | reverse complement strand
CCTTCTCGAGGACCACCTCGACGGAGTGGTGCTCGCCCACGTCCTCGAAGGTCCACCGGCCGGCCTCCAGGAGGTCGGGGCGCTCCACGCCGTCGACGACCACCTTGGCCACGCGGTAGCCCGCGGCGGCGCCCCACTCCACGGTGTAGGAGCCGTGGCGGTCCACCAGCGCGCCCGCCGTGATGGATCCCATGCCGCCGGAGAGCGAGGTCTCCACGCGCAGCTGCTCGGGCGCCCGCTCGGGGGCCGTACGGGACGGCACCTCGTCGTCGCCGGGGGCGCGCCTCTCCACCACCAACGTGACCCTGTCGCCGTCCCGGAGCGTGCCGGCCGGGATGATCGCAGACCCCGTCTCGGGGTCCACGGGGAACTCGCGGTCGCCCACCACGACCTTGACGGGCACGTAGCCATCGGGGACGTCCCAGGTCACGGCCACGTCCCTCGTGGGGTCGACGATGCCGTTGCCGGGGGTCGACGGGTCCTCGGGGTCGCCTACCACTACGGTGCCGGGACCGCCCTCCACGCCGGGGACCACCTGGACGAGGCCGTCGGCGGCGAGGGAGTCGGGGTTCACGGGGTCCTCGCCCTCCTTGGCGAAGTAGACCTTCACCACGTGGTCCTCGGCGATGCCCGAGAAGTCGAGGGCCATCCCGGCGGCGCCGGCCTCACGGGGGTCCAGGGAGGGGTCGGGGAAGACCGGCGTCATGGCACGCACCTGCCGGAACACGCCGGCGCCCTCGAAACGCGTGGCCTGCACGAGCGACCCTGCGGCGGCGTCGCGCTCGTCGTAGTACACCGTGCCGTCCACCTCGATGTAGGTGATGCGGGAGCCGGCGTCCGGCGTGCCGAAGACGTCGCGGTAGCCCTGTCCCTTGAACACGGTGCGCGAAGGCGCGGCCGTGCCCGGGCCGAAGGACTGCACGGACACCCGGTAGACCACCGGCGACAGGGAGACCACGACCTCCTTGTCCTCGCGGATGTTGTCCAGGCCGATCTCGCGGTCGGAGGGGCCGGCGGCGGGGAGGCCGTTGACCGCGACGCCCGAGACCTCNTAGACGGCGTAGTCGGCGGCGTCCACGTCGGGCGNCGTCTGGACCACCGGCTCCCAGGCCACATGGTAGGAGCCGCCGACACCCACCGTGGCGCCCCCGGTGATGCTGCCGGGGCCNCCCTCGATCCGGGTGGTCACACGCAGGTCATCCGCCCGGAGCGACGGGGCTCCGTCGGCGCGCTCGGTGTAGACGTCCACCACATGGTTGCCCGAGATGGACGCGAAGGCCATGGAGCCCCTCGCGACGGCCGCCTCGTCCAGCGGGACGCCGTCCACCCAGACGGCGGAGACGCGGTAGCCCTCGGCCGCGGCCCAAAAGACCAGGCCGTCCCCGCCGGGCTCGAGCACCTGGGAGGGGCTCGTCTCGGCACCCGCCCCGTAGGTGTTGACGGTCACAGTGTAGAAGCCCGAAGAGGACGAGCCCGCGATGACGGGGTTCCTGGCCAGNGTGACCACCACCGTGTGGTCGGCCGAGAGGGACGCGAGGTCCAGGGAGGTCGACGCCGGGTCGACGGCCCGGCCGTCCAGCTCCACGGAGGCGACGTAGCAGTCGGGGCCCGGCGCCCAGGTCACCCGGCCGTCGGCGCCGGGGGCGTAGGCGGTCGTGGGCGTGACGGTGGCGCCCTGGGTGGCACCCTCGAGGCGCGTGGTCACGGTGAAGGCCCCGGGGTCGCCGGACGGCTCGGGGTCGGGCGTCACGACGTAGGTGACCTCGGCGACGTAGTCGGTGCCGTCGGGGTTGGGGTAGGTGACCTCGACGGTGTACTCGCCGGGCTTGGTGGGGTCGATCTCCTCGACGGGCACGCCGCCCTTCTTGATGACCGTCANGGGCTCGACGCCGTCGGGCAGCGGCGGCNCCATGCCACCGGTGGGTGCCGGACCGTCGGGGCCGAAGGTCTCCCACACGAGGCGCTCGACATCCTCGGGCGTCACGGGGTCAGGGGACGAGTCGGCCGGCTTCACGGGTTCGGTGACGGAGACGGGGTGGCCGTCGGTGACCACCACGGTGCGACGGTCGGTCACCCGCAGAGGCGCGGGCACGAGGGTCACGGAGTAGTTGCCGCTCGGGGTCACGAGCGTGCCGCCATCGCCGCGCCGGANCCTGTCGAAGGAGAACGCGAGCTCATAGGTGCCAATCTGCGGGCGGGCGTGGCTGAGGGCCAGGCCGCCGGACGTGCGGGGGCTGAAGGAGACGCCGCCGAGCTCGTCTTCCAGGGTGTCGCCCGGTGCGAGCATGTTGGCGGGCCACGCCACGGGCCAGGTGTGCCCGGCGCCGTCGGCGGCGGTCCCGGTGACGGAGGCGGCGTCGAAGGCGGCAGCGTCGGTGTGGGCAGGCTCGGTATCGGGGGCGTCGGGGTCGACGAGCGCCACGTCGCGCACCCAGGTCGCAGGGCTCGCGGCGGGGTCGGAGAACCAGCGGCTGGACACGGTGAGCGGGCGCGGCGTCACGGTGCCCCTCACCGTGAGGTCGCCGGCGTCGCTCAGGCCGGGCAGGCGGTAGTCGGCGGCGTCGGCGCCCGCCAGGCGCGCCCCGTGGAGGACGAGGTCGCGGGAGCCGGCGTCGGCCGAGGAGAGCTCGGCCGCGTCGAACTCGAGCCAGACGGAGGCGCCGGGGACCGTGCCGTCCGCAACGTAGNCGCGGCCGCCCTCGAGGTAGGGCGAGCCGTCATAGACCTTGGTCCAGCGGCGGGCGGACACCTCGACTGTCTCGCCCGTCTCCGNGTCCTGGGCCTCGAAGCCGCCGGGGCCGTCCGGGTNNACCGGGGCCGTGGCGTCGACGGCCTTGGGCCGGATGGTGAAGGTGGCCGTGCCGGGGACGTAGTCCTGGATGGTGGCCCCGGAGGCGTCCACGCTGTAGACACCCGAGGAGGTCACGCGGTAGGTGCCGGCATGGAAGGGCTCACCCTCGGCGTTGGCCTCGTCGGGACGCAGGTCGCGCCAGCCGCCGGGTGCGGAGGCGTCGCGCACCTGGTAGACGCGGGTGACGGCGGCGGGTGTGACGCCGGCCTCCTGGTTGTTCGCATCCATGTGGTGCGTCTTGACGTCGGTGTCGCCATTGACGTTCTCCTGGACCCTGAGGGGGTCGCCCACGGTCACGTCGTCGGCCTCGGTGGTGATGGTGCGGCCCGTGGGGTCGACCACGATGTCGANCTTCACGTAGACGTCCACGGTGGCGTCGGCACCACCCTCGCCGTCGCCCGCCTCCTTGTCGCCCGACATGTCGCCGTACTCGATGATGTAGGGCAGCGGGTAGGTGCTGTCGGGCAGGTCGTTCCAGCGGCCGTCGCGCGCGGAGTTGCCGAAGTCGACCGCCAGCTGCATGTACTTCTCGTTGCCGGCGGACTGGTCGGGCTGGCTGGAGGCCCAGAGCATGAACATCTGCTCACCGGTCTCGGGGTTGGTGGCCGGGTACCAGCGCTGCCCCGTGGAGGCGTCGCCCANCTTGAGGCCGGCCTCGGGTCCCGAGACCCAGTAGTAGGCGCTCACCACGCCGGCGCCGTTGAACGTCCGGCTGTCGGCCCATCGGGTGGGGACGCCGGCGTTGCCCGTGCGGTAGTTCTGCGCCCAGTCGCCCGTACGCCGCGTGTAGGCGTCGTCGGTGGTGCCGCCGATCCAGGTGTCGGTGTGCACCAGCGAGAAGACGAAGTCCTGCTCGGCCTGGCTCGTGACCGTCACCAGGTAGCNCTGCATGCCCATATAGGTGTGCTCCTCGGCACGGCGGAGGGNGGTGGACCAGCCGGTGCTGTCGCGACCCACCTCGTAGTAGTGGCCGTTGAGCGAGTTGTAGTCGCGGGTTGTGCTCACCGGCGCCAGGCTGGCCACGATGCGGAGGCCCTTGGTGTTGGTGTTGTCCCCCAGCTGGACGGTGAGGTAGCGGGAGAGGAACTCCTGCCACTGCTCGGCGGTGGCGCCGCCGGCCTGCGTGTAGTTGATGGAGCGGTTGCCGTGCTTGTTGCCGTTATAGCGGACGAAGCCCGCAGGCAGCGCCTCGTTGTTGTTCTGCTGGTGGGCCGAGTTGAAGTAGATCTCGTCGGCGGCGGTGATGCCCGTGGTGAACTGCACCGTGATGCTCTGGAACTTGGCGTCGGCGGGCTCGGTGGTGACCTTGAGGTCGGGGAAGCTGTAGGTGTTGGCCAACCCGTCGACGGGCGTGGCGGCGCCGGCCTTGATGAAGAGCTGGACGTCTTCCTGGTTGGCGCGGGTGGCCGTCACGGGCACGACGTCGGCGAGTCCGGCGGCGCGGGCCGCGACGGTGGCGACCGGCGACACGGCGACGAGGACCGCCAGGGCCGCCGTCGCGATCAGGCGGAGCGGCCGTGCGGGCAGGGCGGTGCCGGAGGGAGGGTCGGTGCGTTTGAAGGTGCGTCTCATGGTGTGCCTCTTCCCGAGAACCTTGGCTTGCGGCCACCGGTACGGGGAGTCCGGTGGGCATTATCCAAATTCATCTGAAATAGTATAGCGCAGAGTCCCCATTTTTATTCCGTGCTGGGAGCCCGGCACCTGAACGCGGCTGAGGGCGGGTCCGGTTGCCGTATCGGCGCCGAATCCGCCCTCAGATGCGTTCAGGCGTGCGAAATCCGCCCCCAGAGGCGTTCAGGTACCGAGAGGGCCGCCCTCGGACGCGTTCAGGTGCGGAGAAGGGCGACGGGTGCGGGAGGGGTGCAGGGGCGTGTCAGGCCTTGAGCAGCACCTTGTCGTCGGCGAGGTCCGTGCCGGCCGTGGAGCGGAAGAGCTCGAGGAGGTCGGCCACATCCATGGAGGCGCGCTCCTCCCCCGAGACGTCGGCGACGATGCGGCCGTCGTGCATCACGAGGGTGCGGGTGCCGTGGGCCAGGGCGTCGCCGAGGTCGTGGGTGACCATGAGGGTGGCCACCTTCTGATCGGCCACGATGCGGTCGGTGAGCTCGAGCACGCGCTCGGTGGCCGCCGGGTCGAGGGCGGCGGTATGCTCGTCGAGCAGCAGCAGGCACGGGTTGCCGATGGTGGCCATGAGCAGCGTCACGGCCTGGCGCTGGCCGCCGGAGAGCGAGCCCACGGGCACGTCCATGCGGTCCTCCAGGCCAAAGCCCAGGTCGCGCAGGCGCTCGGCGATGAGCTCGCGCTTCTCGCGGCGCATGGCCGGCCTGAGGGCGCCCCCGCGCTCGGAGCGGCCCAGGGCCAGCGCCACGTTCTCGGCCACGGTGAGGCTGGGGGCGGTGCCCATGAGCGGGTCCTGGAACACGCGGGACAGCACGCGGGCGCGGCGGTAGTCGGGGTCGAACGTCACGTTCCTGCCGTCGATGGACACGAGCCCGGCGTCCGGGGTCACCGAGCCGGCGATGACGTTGAACAGCGTGGACTTGCCGGNGCCGNTGGACCCCANCACGCAGGCGAACTCGCCGGCCCCCATGGACAGGTCCNCCCCGTCCAGTGCCCGATGGGCGACGTTGGTGCCGGGGCTGAAGGTCTTCTCGACGCCACGGACCTCGAGCATGGCCATGTCACTCGCCTCCCTTGAGGGCCTGGGCGTCCTCGGCGAGCAGCCGCTCCATGGCGCCCNTGNCCTTGATNNGTACGGAGCGCTCGCCCAGGGCGGCCCTCACCGAGGGGACGGCCATGANGGCGCCCACGATGACAGCCGAGACGAGCTTGAGCGCGTTGGCGTCGATGAGGTTCACCGACAGCGCGAGCTGGATGATGAGGNGGTAGGCCACCGACCCCGCCACGGCGCACNTGAGGCCGCGGGTGACCGACCGGCGGCCGCCGAAGACCTCGCCGATGATGACGGAGGCGAGGCCCACCATGACCATGCCGGTGCCGNTGGAGNGGTCGGCGAAGCCCTGGTACTGGGCCAGCAGCGCGCCGGTGAGGCCCACCATGGCGTTGCCGAGGGCCAGGCCGCCCACCTTGAACGCGCTGGTGTTGATGGAGCTCGCGCGGCTCATGGCCTCGTTGTCGCCCACGGCCCGCATGGCGAGGCCGGCCTCGGTGCGGAAGAACCCGGCGAGGGCCGCCACGGCCACGGCCACCACGAGCACCACGAAGCCCATCTTCACGACGTCCACGGNGGCGGCGCCGACGAGGGCGGAGACGACGGGGTCGAAGCACCGCACGGTGGACAGCAGGCTCACGTTGGGCGCGCCGAGCACGTAGATGTTCACGGAGTAGAGACCCGTCATGGTGATGATGCCGGCGAGCAGCNGGTTNNTCCGCNCCTTGGTGACGAGGAGGCCGGTCACGCAGCCGGCCAGNGCGCCGGCCGCGCAGCCCACGGCGAGGCCCAGGTAGGGGTGCCCGGCCACGGTGAGCACGGCCGAGCAGGCCATGCCGAGGCCGAAGGAGCCGTCGACCGTGAGGTCGGCCATGTCGAGGACGCGGAAGGTCACGTAGACGCCCACGGCGAGCAACGAGTACTCGAAGCCGAGCATGAGGGCGTCGAAGAGAACCTGCAGGGTCATGGGGAGATCCTCCTGGGGAGACGCGGGCGCCCCGCCGGAGGGACGGGGCGCCCGCGTCTCCCC
>NZ_CAJMXC010000093.1:0-6618 GCF_905219715.1 Olsenella sp. CU969 | reverse complement strand
TGCTCCAGGTCGCCCATGGCGCAGAGGAGCGGGTGCTCGGAGCGCAGGCGCGCGTCGCCGGCGGCCAGGGCCCTGCGGCGGGCCGCCCGTTCCTCGGCACCGGTGCCGGCGGGCCCCGGGCGCACGCCGGCCAGCGCGGCCACGGCGCAGGCGTCGCCGGCGGCCAGGCGCTCCAGCACAGGGGCCACACCCAGCTTGGCGAGCCAGCGGCCCTGGAGCTCGCCCGACACGTCGCGCTGCGCCCCGTCGCCCAGTCCCAGGCACCACAGGCGGTAGAACGTGAACCGCGTGGCCGCGCGGTTGGAGAGCTTCCTCACCTCGTAGGCGTTGTAGTCCTCCATGGCCCGGCCGCGGCCCACCTCGGTGGGCCTCCCCGCCGCGGCTGCCTGGGCGGCGTCGTAGGCGGCCTGCAGGTTGACCGAGGCGTCCTCCCAGGGGGCGGCCAGGATGGAGTCGTAGGAGAAGACGTCCTCGGTGGAGCCGAACGGCACCAGGCCGAACCGCTCCTCGCCGCCGGAGATGTTGCGCACGGACTCCAGGACCTCCTCGCTGCGTACGAGCACTGAGACCAGAGGGTTGCACTGGGGTGGCGTAGCCTCGTCGAGCGTGCCGGCGAGCACGCGCTCGGAGAGGGTGCGGTGCAGCCTCAGGGACACGTCGAGGTCGACCTCGTCGTCTCCGAGGCACGTCACGGTGTAGACGCGGCTCTCCCTGCCGATGGAGACGGTGCAGGTGCCGGCCCCGTCGGGCCCCCAGCAGAGAGCCTCCACCTCCTTGCCGGCGAGCAGCGGAGAGAGGTCCTCGGTGCGGGCGTCCGCCTGCACGAGGCACACGGTGGGCAGCGCCTTCCCCTCCGCCCCGTCCTCGGCCAGCGGCTCGGCGAGGTCGGCCAGGCACGACGGCTCGCCCTCGGGCACGCGTTCGGCCATGAGGCCGGGCCACATGGCGGCGAGCTCGCCCAGGCGCTTCCCCGCCTCCAGGTCCACGCCCACGATGCGGAGCTCCACTCCGGGCAGGNGGCCGAACCAGAAGGCGGCGCNCACCGCCTCGGCGCCGAACGACCCCACGCCGAGCACCAGTACGACGAGGCGCTGCCGGGGCACGAGCCCCGCCGAGACGTCCACGGGGTCGAGGACCTCCGTGAGCGGGTGGCTCACGAGGGAGTCCCACACCACCTGGCGCTCCTCGGAGAGCAGGCGCACCTCCACGAGGTCGCGCACCCGCACCATGAGCGGGGAGAGGCCCTCCACGATGCGACGGCGCCGCTCCTCCTTGGAGCCGTGGCCGCGGTTGCGCCTGAAGAGGCGCGCCAGGACCTCCTCGTCGGGGCGGCGGTGGGGGAGGGAGTCGAAGATGAGGTCGTCGTCGGGGTTGCCGTGGACGCACCACACGTGGATGTTGCCGGCGTAGCGGCGCGTGCGGTCGGTGAGGGAGGGCCGCGCGCCCACGCGGTCGACGTCCCAGGCCCGCGCGCCCATCTCCCACGAGACCATCTGGCTCGTGAGGGTGTCGCACAGGGCGATGGTGGCGCGCACGTTGTCGTCGGTGTCGTTGGAGACCACGAGGTAGTAGACGTTGCAGCGGGTTTGGGTCCAGCGCGCCAGGTGGCCGGGCACGCTCTCGAGCCCCAGGGGCGTGAACACCACCGTGGCGCNGCCGNAGGCCTCCTCACGCACCTGTTGGGCCATGCCGTTGCCGTCGGCGACGGCGGCGCTCGACAGGTCGCAGAACACCAGGAGCGGCATGGAGCGGCTTCGCCTGCCGCCNTTCTGCACGNGGTCGAGCACGTCCTTNGCCAGGGTGACGGTGTTGTCGTTGAGGTCGTAGAACACGTAGATGTCGCGCCTCAGGACCGACTTCNTGGCGCTCTCGGCAAAGAGGAGCAGGCCCGTGAAGCCGTTGGCGAAGAAGTCCACGGCCGTGAGGGCCAGCATGACCGGCGCCGCCACGGTGTAGAAGCAGAGCACCTGGTAGTAGAGCAGGGAGAGCAGCCCGTCGCCCATCACCTGGTGGATGACCGGCGTCCACTCCTCCAGCTCGCCCGCAACGCCGGTGATGTTGACGGTGAAGTAGAACGTGGCCGGCACCGCCTGGGCGAGTCCGGGCCACAGGTCGCCGTGGGACCCGGGNAGGTGGATGGCGATGGGCAGCAGGAGGAAGAACGCCCCCACGAGGATGAGGGCGAACTTGCCGCCCATGGTCCCCAGCCACTTGAAGCGGCTCTTGAGCCTGGCGGAGCCGATGGATGCGGCGATGAGGACGATGGAGAGCACGCCCACGGCGAAGCAGAAGGCGGCCAGGGGGTCGGTGTGGGAGAGGTTGACGAAGCGCTCCTCGGCCACGGTGGACGAGTGGATGACCGACCCCGCCCCGGTCTTGTCGATGAGATGGGTCGTGTCCACGGCGGCTTCCTCCTCGTCTCCTGCCAGGAAGGGGAATATGCCCCGAGTCGGTCNCCGTTTTCTTGGCGTGNGGNGTTTCCNGAANCNTCTCCGCCAGCCCCCGTGTCGGGTAGTATCAAGGACCCGCCAACGCGGCACGACCGTCCCTACGACCCTACGGAGTCATGCCATGGCATTCGTGCACCTGCACAACCACACCGACTTCTCCATGCTCGACGGCGCCACGCGCGTCGAGGACATGGTCGCCCGGGCCGTCGAGCTCGGCATGCCCGCCGTGGCCATCACCGACCACGGCAACATGTGCGGCGTCCCGGCCCTNGCCCGGGCCACCGACGCCGTCAACCACGCGGAGCCCGACTACGACCAGTGGTTCCACGACAAGGACAACCTCGAGAAGGGCCGCCCCGTGGAGGAGCCCGACGCGTCCGACGAGCGCCGCCACGCCCAGTGGGAGGCCGACATGGCCTGCCACGAGGCCGGTCGCCCCCTGGACGAGGTCAAGCCCAAGCCCCGCGTGAAGCCCATCTTCGGCTGCGAGGTCTACTTCACGCCGGACTCCGAGCTCCGGCGCGACCGCAAGCCCGAGTACTACCACATGATCCTCCTGGCCAAGAANGAGACCGGCTACGTCAACCTCATGANGATCGTGTCGGACGCCGCCACCCGGGGCTTCTACTACAAGCCCCGCGTCACGCTCGAGATGCTCCAGGAGCACTCCGAGGGCGTCATCTGCACCTCCGCCTGCGTGNCCGGCATCATCCCGCGCAACATCATGACCGGCAACCCCGGCGAGGCCCTGCGCTGGGCCAAGACCTTCAAGGAGACCTTCGCCCCCGGCGACTTCTACCTCGAGGTCCAGGAGCACGGGCTCGATTTCTCGGACCGCTTCCCCGGCTGGACCGACCGCCGCCTCACCGAGACGCTCCTGGAGATGGCCAAGACCATCGGCGTCAAGGTGGTGGCCACCAACGACTTCCACTACCTCACCCGTACCGACGCCGCCATGCAGGACGTGGTGAGCTGCATCGGCATGGGCAAGACCCTCGANGACACCAACCGCATGCAGATGACGCAGAACCCGCCGGGGNCGGGTCAGGGCGAGTGCTACATGAAGGGCGAGGAGGAGATGCGCGCGCTCTTCGACTGGTGCCCCGAGGTCTGCGACAACACCCTCGAGATCGCCGACAAGTGCGACTTCGAGCTCGACTGGACCCNCATGTACCTGCCCAAGTTCCCCGGCCTCGCCGAGGGGGAGACCTCCGAGGAGCGGTTCCGCAAGGAGTGCGAGGAGGGCCTTGCCAAGCGCTACGGCGACGACTGGCGCGAGCGCGAGATCGGCGGCGAGTCCATCCTCGAGCGCTTCGAGTACGAGTACAAGGTCATCTGCGAGAAGGGCTTCGCCGACTACTTCCTCATCGTGCAGGAGTACGTGCAGTGGGCCAAGGACCACGGCATCGGCGTGGGGCCGGGCCGCGGCAGCGCCGCCGGCGCCATCGTGGCCTACGCCATGAACATCACCACGTTCGACCCCCTGGAGAACGGCCTCATGTTCGAGCGCTTCCTCTCGCCGGAGCGCTCCGAGATGCCCGATATCGACATGGACTTCGACGACGAGCGGCGTCTGGAGGTCGTGCAGCACGTGCGCGAGCTCTACGGCCCCGAGCGCGTGTGCCACGTCATCACCTTCTCCACCATCAAGGCCAAGCAGGCCATCAACGACGCCAACCGCGTGCTGGGCAAGCCCGTCTACATGGGGCAGAAGCTCTCCAAGATGGTGTCGGGCGACCCCAAGGCCAAGCTCAAGATGGTGCTCGACAAGACCCCGGGCAAGGAGGACCTCTACAGCCCGGACTTCGCCGACGCCTNCGGCCACGACCCGGAGTCCAAGGACATCATCGNCACGGCCCTCTCCATCGAGGGCCTCACCCGAGGCGAGGGCGTCCACGCCTGCGCCGTGCTCATCGCCCCCACGCCGGTGAACGACCACGTGCCCACCAAGCTCGACACCAAGGGCGGGTTCGAGATCACCCAGTACGAGGGCCACGACGTGGCCGACATNGGCCTGCTCNAGATGGACNTCCTGGGCCTGCGCACCCTCACGGTCATCTCCAAGGCCCTCGCCAACATCCGCGCCAACCACGGTACCGCCGCCGACGCCGAGGCCGCTCCCGAGGCCGTGCGCGCCACCCTCAAGGAGGGGTCCGTTGGCGTGGACATCGACGTCGACAAGATTCCCTTCGACGACCCGGCCATCTTCGACCTCATGNGCCGCGGCCACACCGCGGGCGTCTTCCAGGTGGAGTCCGGCGGCATGACCGCCACCATCAAGTCCATGCAGCCCAAGGAGTACCGCCAGGTGGTGGCCCTCATCGCCCTCTACCGCCCGGGCCCCCTGGGCGCCGGCATGGTGGACTCCTACATCAACCGCATGAACGGCCGCGAGCCCGTGGCCTTCTACGACGAGCGCCTGTCCGACATCCTGGACGAGACCTACGGCACCATGGTCTACCAGGAGCAGGTCATGAAGATCTCGGTCAAGATGAGCGGCTTCTCGGCCGGCGAGTCCGACAGCCGCATCCGCAAGCCCGTGGCCAAGAAGAAGATCAAGCTGCTTACGAGCACCGTCTTCCACTGGGACGACGGCGCCGATGAGACCACCTACGACCACTGGGTCAACGGCGCGGTCAAGAACGGCTACAAGCGCGAGGTGGCCCAGAAGATCTGGGACGACGTCCTCGAGTTCGCCTCCTACGCCTTCAACAAGAGCCACTCGGCCGGCTACGCCATCCTCGTCATGCAGACCGCCTGGCTCAAGGCCTANTACCCCCGCGAGTATATGGCGGCCGTGCTCACCAGCTACACCGGCAAGACCGAGAAGATCGTGCACTACATCGGCGCCTGCCGCCAGGAGGGCATCGACGTGCTGCCCCCCGATGTCAACGAGAGCGGCATCGAGTTCACCGCCGTGCCCGAGGGCATCCGCATCGGCCTCGCCGGCATCCGCGGCGTGGGCGAGGGGGCGGCCGAGCTCATCCTCAAGGAGCGCGCCGCGGGCGGCCCCTTCGCCACCATCCACGAGTTCTGCGATCGCGTGGACACCACGCAGGTGAACCGCCGCGTCATCGAGGCCCTCATCAAGGCCGGCGCCTTCGACTCCACGGGCTACACCCGCAAGCAGCTGGCCCACTTCGTCGACAAGGCCAACCCCGAGAACATCCTCNACGCCGCNNTGAAGNGCCAGAAGGACNNNGNCGCCGGTCAGGTCTCGTTCTTCGACATGTTCGCCGACGTCNCCGACTCCGGCTTCGCCTCCGACGTCCCCGAACCCGACGGCGAGGAGTGGGANCGCACGCTCAAGCTCTCCCAGGAGAAGGAGGTGCTGGGCATCTACGTGTCCGACCACCCCCTGCGTCCCTATGAGTACGCCCTCACCAAGGCCCGGAGCTACTCCATCGGCGAGGTGCTCAACGGCTACGAGCACACGGCCGACGACGGCGTCACCGAGATGCGCGCCGTTGACGACGAGCGCNCCATCTGGCTCGCCGGCATGGCCTCGACGGTGCAGAAGCGCACCACCAAGAAGGGCGACCCCATGGCCATCGTCACCCTGGAGGANATGGAGAACAAGATCGACGTCGTGGTCTTTCCCAAGACCTACTCCAAGTGCGCGTCGCTCCTGTTCCCCGACGAGGACGGCGACATCTTCCTGCGCATCGAGGGCCGCGTGGACCGCTCCGACCGCGGCGACCAGTTCATGGCCCAGTCGGTGGAGCCGCTGCTGCTCGACGACGAGGCCAACCGCCCCAAGACCCTCGAGGTGCTCATGCCCGCGGAAGGGGTCACCAAGGAGTTCCTCTCGGCGCTCTCCCGCTCGGCGTCACGCCACGGCGGCCTCGACTCCCTGGAGCTCTACGTGGACGGTGGCGCGGGGCTCATGCGCCTCTCCATGCCCGTGACCGTGGACGCCCAGTCCGTGGTGCTCTACGCCGAGGTGGCGGCCCTCGTGGACGCCCAGGGCAAGGTGCAGGTGGCCTAGGCGCCGGCCCGCCGCGCCGCGGCTGAATCAGGGACCCCCATATGGGGAACCCACAAGAAGGAGTGCCGGCGGCCCCGCGCTGAGTGGGGCCGTCTTTTTTCACTGCTGCGACGGGAGCGGGGGACAGCGACATGGCCAAGGGCGGGATCGTTCCGGAGCGCGTGGGGATCGTGGGGCTCG
>NZ_CAJMXC010000092.1:0-6637 GCF_905219715.1 Olsenella sp. CU969 | reverse complement strand
GGCACCCCCCTGGCGGCACCCCCTGGCACCCCCTTGGCACCTGAATGCGGTTGAGGGCGCCCCGGGCACAGAATCCGTGCCCGGGGCGCCCTTCTTCGTGTCCATGCGACAGGAATCCGCCCCTAGTCGCGTTCAGGTGCGGGATGGGTCGTCCTCAACCGCGTTCAGGTGCGGAGAAGCCCCGCCCGGTCCCGTTTCTGTTTCCATCTGAAAACGCCCTGTTGTCCCCTCCACAGAACCATGACATACTCCCTCCACAAGCATCAGTCCGCGACCGAGGAGGCGGCCCCATGAACCACGCACCGTCCCCGCGGTCCCTTCTCGCCCTTGCGACCTAGCAAGACGCGAGCACCCAGCACCATCGAGAGCACGCGTCGCCCTTGGGCCCCACGCGTGCTTTCTCTTGACGCCGCGGGCCCCGGACCCCCAAGGAGGGACCATGACCCGCAAGATCGCCATCTTCGACACCACCCTGCGCGACGGCGAGCAGTCGCCCGGCGCNTCCATGAACACCGAGGAGAAGCTCGTGGTGGCCCGCGAGCTCATCCGCATGAAGGTCGACGNCATCGAGGCCGGCTTCCCCATCTCGAGCCCGGGCGACTTCAAGAGCGTGGCCGAGATCGGCCGCCTGGCCGGCGACGACTGCGTGGTGTGCGGCCTNACCCGCGCCGTTGNCCGCGACATCGAGGTGGCCGCCGAGGCTCTGGCTACGGCCAAGCGCCCCCGCATCCACACGGGACTGGGCGTCTCGCCGTCCCACCTGCGCGACAAGCTGCGCCTCACCGAGGACCAGGCCGTGGAGCGGGCCGTCCATGCCGTGCGCTCCGCCAAGAGCTTCGTGGACGATGTGGAGTNCTACGCCGAGGACGCCGGCCGCGCTGACATCCCGTTCCTCGTCCGCATCATCCAGGCAGCCGTGGACGCCGGCGCCACCGTGGTGAACATTCCCGACACCACCGGCTACAACCTGCCGTGGGACTTCGGCGCCCGCATCCGCTCCCTCATGGAGAACGTCCGCGGCATCGAGGACGTCACCNTCTCCGTGCACACCCACAACGACCTCGGTATGGCCACGGCGCTGGCCATGGAGGCCGTGCGCAACGGNGCCTCTCAGATCGAGTGCACCATAAACGGCCTGGGCGAGCGGGCCGGCAACACCGCCNTGGAGGAGGTGGTNATGGCCATCCGCATGCACGGCGAGGAGCTCGACGCGCACACGGGCGTCGACACACGCGAGCTCACCCGCGCCAGCCGCCTGGTCTCTTCCATCACCGGCATCAACGTGCAGCCAAACAAGGCCATCGTGGGCGCCAACGCCTTCGCCCACAGCTCGGGCATCCATCAGGACGGCGTCCTCAAGGCCCGCGACACCTACGAGATCATCGACCCGGCCGACGTGGGCGCCGGCGGCTCCCAGATCATCCTCTCGGCCCGCAGCGGCCACGCCGCCCTGCGCCACCGCTACGAGGAGCTGGGCTACGCCTTCACCGACGCCGAGTTCGAGCCCGTTTACGAGGCCTTCCTCGAGGTGGCCGACAAGAAGAAGGANGTCTACGACGGCGACCTCGAGTCCATCGTGAACGAGCGCAACCGCGCCGACGAGGCCATCTGGACCCTGGACGCCGTGCAGATCGCCTGCGGCTTCCCGCTTACCCCCACGGCCACCCTCACCCTCATCGGCGAGGACGGCAACCGCATCACCGAGGTGGCCTACGGAACCGGCCCCGTGGACGCCGTCTACAAGGCCGTGGACAAGGTCGTGGGCGTGGGCTGCGACCTCTCGGAGTTCTCGGTCAAGGCCGTCACCCGCGGCATCGACGCCCTCGGCGAGGTCACNGTGCGCGTCACCGGGGGCGACGGCGAGGTCTACATCGGCCGCGGCTCCGACGGCGACATCATCGTCTCGAGCTGCCGCGCCTACCTCAACGCCCTCAACNGCCTCATCGCCGACAAGCGCGAGCGTGNCTAGGCACGGCGCGAGTTAGGAGACAACCATGCCCAGGCCCATGACCATGGCTGAGAAGATCCTCGCGGCCCACGCGGGGCTGTCCGAGGCGCATCCCGGGCAGCTCGTGGAGTGCGACCTCNACCTCGTGCTGGCCAACGACNTCACGGCCCCCATCGCCATCGACGTGGNGGAGGACCTCGGCCACGGCGTGTGGGACGCCGACCGNGTGTGCCTCGTGCCCNACCNCTNCNNCCCCANCAAGNACATCAAGAGCGCCGGGCAGACCAAGAGGATGCGCGACTTCGCCCNCGCTCAGGGCATCTCCCACTACTGGGAGCAGGGCCGCGCCGGCGTGGAGCACGCGCTGCTCCCTGAGCAGGGCGTCATGGGCCCCGGCGACCTCGTGATCGGCGCCGACTCCCACACCTGCACCTACGGCGGCATCGGCGCCTTCTCCACCGGCGTGGGCTCCACCGATGCCGGTGTGGGCATGGCGAGCGGCCGCGCNTGGTTCCGCGTGCCCGAGACCCTGCGCGTGGAGCTCGTGGGCGAGCTGCCCGCCTATGTCACAGCCAAGGACGTCATCCTGCACCTCATCGGGCTCATCGGCGTCGACGGCGCCCTCTACCAGGCCCTCGAGTTCGGCGGCCCCGGTGTGGCCGACCTCTCCGTGGAGGGGCGACTCACCATCGCCAACATGGCCATCGAGGCCGGCGCCAAGGCGGGGCTCTTCGAGGTGGACGACGTCTGCCGCACATGGCTCGAGGGCCGCTGCGAGCGCCCGTGGACCGAGTACCACCCCGACGCTGACGCCGCCTATGCCCGCACCGTCACCATCGACCTGGCTGAGGTGGAGCCCTGCGTGGCCTGGCCGCACCTGCCCAGCAACGTGCACACCGNNGCCGAGAGCCGCCACATCGCCGTGGACCAGGCCGTGATCGGCAGCTGCACCAACGGCCGCATCGAGGACATGCGCGAGGCCGCCGACGTCCTCGAGGGCCGCTGCGTGGCCCCGGGCGTCCGCTGCATCGTGTTGCCGTCCACCCAGGACGTCTGGCGCCAGTGCGTGGCAGAAGGCCTCATGGACGTCTTCGTGGACGCCGGCTGCGTCGTCTCCACGCCCACCTGCGGCCCGTGCCTGGGCGGCTACATGGGCATCCTCGCCGACGGCGAGCGCTGCATCTCCACCACCAACCGCAACTTCGTGGGTCGCANNGGCGCCAAGACCAGCGAGGTCTACCTNGCCGCCCCGGCCGTCGCCGCGGCGAGCGCCGTGGCCGGCCGCATCTGCCTGCCCAGCGACCTCGACCCCCGAGAGGAGTAGCCATGGAGTTCGAGGGCACCGCCTTCCGCTACGGCCGCGACATCGACACCGACGTCATCATCCCGGCCCGTTACCTCAACACGTCCGATCCAGCCGAGCTGGCCCGCCATGCCATGGAGGACCTCGACGAGACCTTCGTCGACCGCGTGCGCCCCGGCGACATCGTGGTGGCCGAGGAGAACTNCGGCTGCGGGTCGTCGCGCGAGCACGCCCCNGTGGCCCTCAAGGCCGCCGGCGTGGCCTGCGTCGTGGCCAAGAGCTTCGCCCGCATCTTCTACCGCAACGCCATCAACATGGGACTGCCCATCCTCGAGTGCCCCGCGGCCGTGGACGCCGTGGAGGACGGCCATACCGTTGCCGTGGACACCGAGGCCGGCACCGTGCGCGACGTCACCACGGGCCAGGAGTTCACCGCCGAACCGTTCCCGCCGTTCCTTGTCGAGATCATGGACGCCGGCGGCCTCGTGGAGCGCACCCGCCGGGTGCTCGACGCCAGGGAGGGGGAGTGACCGTGACCGCCTACACCGTCTGCTGCCTGCCCGGTGACGGCATCGGCCCAGAGATCATGGCGGCGTCGCGCGCGGTGCTCGACGCCGTGGCCGAGAGGTTCGGCTTCACCGTGGACTGCGAGGACCACCTCATCGGCGGCGCCGCCATCGACGCCNGCGGCTGCGCCCTGCCCGACGCCACCCTGGAGGCCGCCCGTGCGGCCGACTCCGTGCTTCTCGCCAGCGTGGGCGGCCCCAGGTGGGACACCACCGACCCCGCCGCCCCCCGCCCGGAGCAGGGGCTCCTCGCCATCCGCAAGGCTCTTGGCCTCTACTGCAACCTGCGCCCGGTGCACGTGTTCGACGCCCTGGTGGACGCCTCGAGCCTCAAGCCCGAGCTTGTGCGCGGCGTGGACATGCTCATCGTCCGCGAGCTCACCGGCGGCCTGTACTTTGGGGCCCGCGAGCGCATCGACGACGCTCCCGGCGCCGGCGCGAANGGNGAGCCCGGCGTGTGGTGCTCCGACGCCCTGGAGTACGGCGAGGGAGAGATCGAGCGCGTGGTGCGCTACGCCTTCGAGGCCGCGGCCGGGCGCCCGCGGGCCACGGTCTGCTCGGTGGNCAAGGCCAACGTGCTGGGCACGAGCAAGCTCTGGCGCGACGTGGCCCACCGCGTGGCGGCTGAGTACCCGCAGGTGGCCTTCTCCGACATGCTCGTGGACAACTGCGCCATGCAGCTGGTGGCCCGGCCGGCGCAGTTCGACGTCGTGGTGACCGAGAACACCTTCGGCGACATCCTGTCCGACGAGGCCTCCATGGTGGCAGGGTCGCTGGGGATGCTCGCCAGCGCGAGCCTGGGCGACGGCACGCCGCTCTTTGAGCCGAGCCACGGGTCGGCGCCCGACATCGCCGGAAAGGACGTGGCCAACCCCCTGGCCCAGATCCTCTCCGTGGCCCTCATGCTACGTCACGGCTTGGGCCAGCCCGCGGCCGCCGACGCCGTGGAGGCAGCCGTGGAGCGCGCCCTCGACGACGGCTGGCGCACGGCTGACATCGCCGACGACGCCACCCCGGCCGACCGCGTGCTGGGATGCGCGGCCATGGGCGAGAGGGTGGCGGCCTACCTGGCCTAGGGGCGCCTGCTCCTGTCGCGGCGGTACCCGCGTGCGGCGCCCGAAGCGTCCGACTGGCGGGACGGCCGTGGCCCTCGGTGCCCGCAGAACGTTCTATGGGTGGATAAGCGCCCGTGGAAGCTTCTGCGGGTACCGCCCGGGCGTCCCGTCACCCGCAGAAGCTTCCACGGGTGGNTTTTGCCGCTCCCGGCACCCGTAGAACGTTCCGCGGGTACTCTCACCACGGGTGTGGCAGAGGAAGAGTCCGACCAAAGTGACGGTGGGACAAAAGTGTCCGAGTGTTGGGACAGACGAGCGCTGCTCGCCGGGCCCCAACCCCTCCCGTGATGCAAAACCCGGGTCCCGGGANCCGAAGGCCTCGCGGCCCTACAGCTGCGCCTGGACCACCGTCGTTGCGAAGCCGGCGTCGGCCAGGGCGGTCACGATCTGGNCGCGGTGCCCGGCGCCGAAGNCCTCGATGGTCACCTTGAGCTCCACGGCGGCGNTGCGGTTGGTGCTCACGAACTGGTTGTGGTCCAGCTTGATGACGTTGCCGTTGTTNTCGGCCANCACCGAGGCCACCTTCACCAGCATGCCGGGGCGGTCGGGCAGCAGCACGGAGACCGTGAAGATGCGCCCGCGCTNGATGAGGCCGTGCTGCACCNCGGAGCTCATGGTGATCACGTCCATGTTGCCGCCGGAGAGGATCGCCGCCACGCGCTTGCCCTCGGCGGGCAGGTGCTTGGCCGCGGCCACCGTGAGCAGGCCGGAGTTCTCCACGATCATCTTGTGGTTCTCGACCATGTCGAGGAAGGCGACGATGAGCTCCTCGTCCTCCACGGTGAGTATCTCGTCCACGTTGTCGCGCACGTAGGGGAAGACCTTGTCGCCGGGCTCGAGCACGGCGGTGCCGTCGGCGATGGTGTCGGCACCGGGGAGCTTGACCACATGGCCGGCCTCCACGCTGGCACGCATGCAGGCGGCTCCGGCGGGCTCCACGCCGACGACGCGGATCTTGGGGTTGTACAGCTTGGCGAACGTGGCGACGCCGCAGGCGAGGCCGCCCCCGCCGATGGGCACGAGGATGGTGTCCACGAGCGGTAGCTCCTGCACGATCTCCATGGCGATGGTGCCCTGGCCCGTGNCCACCGTGGGGTCGTTGAAGGGGTGCACGAAGGTGAGGCCCTGCTCCTCGGCCAATTCCAGCGCGCGCTCGCACGACTCGTCGTAGACGTCGCCGGCGAGCACCACCTCGGCCCCCAGGGCCTTGGTGCGCTCCACCTTGATAAGCGGCGTCGTCGTGGGCATGACCACCACGGAGCGGGCGCCGGCACGGCTCGCGGCATAGGCCACGCCTTGGGCATGGTTGCCGGCGCTGGCGGTGATGAGGCCGCGGCCCAGCTCCTCGGGGGAGAGGGTCGAGATCTTGTAGTAGGCGCCGCGCACCTTGTAGGCGCCGGTGCGCTGGAGGTTCTCGGGCTTGAGCCACACGCGGTTGCCGGTGGCGGCCGANAGCTGCGGGCTCTCCTGCAGCTTGGTCTCCTGCGTGACGTCCTTGACCTTGATCGAGGCCTCCTCGAAGGCCTCGAGGGTGAGCATCTCTGCCATGGGGCTCCTTCGTGCGGTGCGGTGCGTGGCATCCGGGCGGTCACCGGTCCCACGGGCGCGGGCCCGGTCCGGCCGTTCTCGAGTACTATAGGGAAACCCGCCGCGCCGTCGGCAGGGTGTTTTCAGTCTCGACGCACGGGGAGGGCCCATGGGGGAG
>NZ_CAJMXC010000091.1:0-6711 GCF_905219715.1 Olsenella sp. CU969 | reverse complement strand
TCCACGGCGGCTCCGGCGCCGGAGAGGAGAACATCCGCCGCTGCGTGGAGCTGGGCATCAACAAGATCAACGTCTGCGAGGGCTACTGGAGGCGCCAAAGCGACGCCCACAAGGGCGACGGCTGGTTCGCCACCGGCGACGTGGCCCGTCTCGACCACGGCCTCGTCTGGGTGGTGGACCGCATCAAGGACATGATCAACCGGGGCGGGGAGAAGGTGTGGTGCTCCTCCCTGGAGGAGCACCTGGCCGCCGTGCCCGGCGTGGCGGCCGCCCTCGTGGCCGGCATCCCCTCCGCCGCCTACGGCGAGGTGCCCGTGGCGGTCTGCGTGCGCGAGGCCGGCTCCCGCGTCAGCGAGCAGGAGGTGCGCTCCTGGCTCTCGGGGCGGGTCGCCCGCTTCGAGGTACCCGAGCACGTGGTCTTCGCCGACGAGCTGCCCCTCACCCCCGCCTCCAAGCCCGACCGCGCCCGCGCGGCCTCCATCGTCCTCGACCACATCGCCCAAGAAAGGACGGCCGTCCATGGCTAGCGCCCTCGACGCCCACTTCTGCACCCCCGACGAGGCCATGGCACAGATCCGGGACGGCCAGACCGTGGCCACCGTGGCCATGACCCTGGTGTCGGCCTCGGAGTCAAACCTCAAGGCCCTGGAGCGCCGGTTCCTCGAGACCGGGCACCCCCGGGACCTCACCCTCATCCACTCCTGCGGCCAGTCGGACCGCGAGCGCGGCATCCAGCACCTGGCCCACGAGGGCATGGTGCGCCGCATCGTCGGCGCCCACTGGGGGCTGCAGCCCAGGTGGATGGAGCTCATCGCCTCAAACAAGGTGGAGGCCTACTGCCTGCCCCAGGGTCAGATGGCCCAGCTCTACCGCGAGGCCGCCTCGGGGCTGCCCGGCAAGGTGAGCCAGGTGGGCCTGGGCACCTTCATCGACCCGCGCGTGGAGGGCGGCAAGATGAACGAGCGCACCCGGGCCTGCGAGGACCTCGTGGAGGTGGTGGAGCTCGACGGCCGGGAGTTCCTGTTCTACCGGGCGCTCCCCATCGACTGGCTCCTCATCCGCGGCACCGCCGCCGACGGCCAGGGCAACCTCACCACCACCGACGAGGCCATGAAGCTCGAGGTGCTGCCGGCGGTNCTCGCCTGCAAGCGCTGGGGCGGCAAGGTGGTGGCCCAGGTGCGCGAGCGGGTGGAGACCGGCACCCTCGANCCCAAGGACGTCACCGTCCCCGGCGTCTTCATCGACTCCGTGGTGGTCTGCCCCGACCCCGAGACCGACCACCGCATGACCTCGTCGTTCTACTTCGACCCNTCGTTCTGCGGCCAGGCCCGGGTGCCCGAGGAGGCCATCGAGCCGGCCCCCATGAACGAGCGCAAGCTCATCGCCCGCCGCGGCGTCTGCGAGCTCTACCCCGGGGCCGTGGTGAACCTGGGCACGGGCATCCCCAACGACATGGTGGGCCGCGTGGCCGCCGAGGAGGGACTGTCCGACGACGTCATGATCACCGTCGAGAGCGGCATCTACGGCGGCGTGCAGCTGGGCGGCGTGGACTTTGGCATAGGCCAGAACCTCACGGCCATGGTGGCCCACCACGAGCAGTTCGACTACTACGACGGCGCCGGCGTGGACGTCACGTTCATGGGCCTCGGCGAGCTCGACGGCCAGGGCAACGTCAACTCCACCAAGATGGGGGACCGCTGCGCCGGCGCCGGCGGGTTCATCGACATCACCCAGAACGCCAAGAAGGTGGTGTTCCTCGGCACCTTCACCGCCAAGGGCGGCCGGTACCGCTTCGAGGACGGCCGCCTGGTGATAGAGCGGGAGGGGGAGGTGCGCANGATGGTCCCCCAGGTGGGCCAGCTCTCCTTCAACGGGCCCGCCGCCCGCCGCGCCGGCCAGGAGGTGCTCGTGGTCACCGAGCGCGCCGTGTTCCGCCTGGTGCCGGAGGGTGTGGAGCTCGTGGAGGTCGCCCCGGGCATCGACCTCCAGACCCAGGTGCTCGACCTTATGGGCTTCACGCCCATCGTGAGCCCGAACCTCAAGGTCATGGACCCGGCGCTCTTCACCGTGGACGGCCCCGCCGGCATCGCCTTGGGCCCGCGCCCGGAGGGGCGCTGAGAGACGGCCCTCCCGGCAGCATTGAATCATCGGATTAACCATAGCGGACACATTAATTAAGGAAAGGAAGCACACCTCATGAACGAGAAGAAGGTCGCGGTCATCGGCTCCGGTCTCATGGGCGGCGGCATCGCCCAGCTCTGCGCCCAGTCGGGCTTCGAGACGGTCAACGTGGACATCGCCCCGGAGCCCCTGGAGCGCNCCCAGGCCCTCGTCGAGAAGCTGCTCTCNGGCAAGGTGGCCAAGGGCAAGATGGACCAGGCCGAGAAGGACGNCGTCATGGGGCGCNTCANCTACAGCTGCGNCTTCGCCGACATCGCCGACGCCGCCGTGGTGGTGGAGGCCGTGCCCGAGCGCCTGGATATCAAGAAGGCCACCTTCGCCTCCATCGACGAGCACGCCGACCCCGAGGCCGTCCTGCTGACCAACACCTCGGGCCTCTCGGTGTCGGCCATCGCCGCCGCCACGGCGCGCCCCGGCTCGGTCATGGGCATGCACTTCTTCTATCCGGCGCCGGTCATGAGGCTCGTGGAGCTTNTCCGAGGCATCGCCACCACCGACGACACCTACGACCGTGCCGTCGCCTTCGCCGAGGCCATCGGCAAGGAGGCCATCGACGCCCCGGAGCTGCCGGGCTTCGTGGTGAACCGCCTCATCGTGCCCTACCAGAACGAGGGCGCCTTCCTCGTCATGGAGGGCGTGGCCCCCGAGGACGTGGACNNCGGCATGAAGCTCGGCTGCAACCACCCCATGGGCCCCTGTGAGCTCATGGACTTCACCGGCATCGACGTGGTGCTCGCCACCATGCGCGGCCTCTACGAGCAGTTCGGCGACTCCAAGTACCGCCCCGCGCCCATTCTGCAGACCATGGTCGACGCCGGNCGCCTGGGCCGCAAGACCGGCCGCGGCTTCTACGACTACACCAAGTGACCGTAGCCCGAGAGAGAAGAGAGAGGGAAGAGCTTTGAACAGGACCTTCGAGAAGCACGACNACGACATCGTCANCNTGGCCGGCGCCCGCANCGCCATCGGCCGCTTCGGNGGCAGCCTCAAGGACGTCTCGGCCATCGACCTCGGCGCCACCGTGGTGGCCGAGGCCGTGGAGCGNGCCGGCATCGACCCGGCCGAGGTGGACNAGCTCGTGGGGGGCCAGGTGNGCGGCTGGGGCCCCAACGGCTTCGTGGCCCGCGCCGTGGGCCTCAAGGCGGGCCTGCCTAACGAGACCTGCGCCTACTCGGTCAACCGNCAGTGCGGCAGCGGCCTCCAGGCCATCGTGGAGGCCGTGATGGAGAACCGGTGCGGCGCCAGCGAGGTCGTGGTGGCCGGCGGCACCGAGAACCTGTCGCAGCTGCCCTACTACGTCACCGACGCCCGCTGGGGCGCCCGCATGGGTCACAAGCGCTTCGAGGACGGCGTCATCGACATCCTCACCTGGCCCCTGGACGAGTCCCACAACGGCGTGACCGCCGAGANCGTGGCCCGGGAGTTCAACGTCACCCGCGAGGAGCAGGACGAGTTTGCCGCCCGCAGCCAGCAGCGCGCCGTGAAGGCCGTGGCGGACGGCGTCTTCGCCGACGAGATCGTGGCNGTCAACGTGCCGGGCCGCNAGGGTGCCGTCANCGTGGTGGACACCGACGAGAACCCCCGCGACNGCGTCACTGCCGAGNNCCTGGCCCGGCTCAAGCCGTGCTTCGTCTTCGACGGCACCGGCACCGTGACCGCGGCCAACTCCAGCTCCCTGAACGACGCCGCCGCGGCCGTGGTGGTCATGACCCGCGCCAAGGCCGCCGAGCTGGGCTGCGAGCCCATGGCCACCATCCGCGGCTGGGCCGTGGCCGGCTACGACGCCGCCCTCATGGGCTACTCGCCCTTCCTCTCCACCAAGAAGCTCGNCGAGCAGCTGGACATCGACCCGGCCGAGGTGGGGTTCTTCGAGCTCAACGAGGCCTTTGCCAGCCAGGCCGTGGCCGTGAGCCGCGACCTCGGCCTCGACCCGGAGCGCGTGAACGTCTACGGCGGCGGCATCTCCCTCGGNCACCCCATCGGGGCCACCGGCGCCGTGCTCGCCCTCAAGTGCGCCTATGAGCTCGGGCGCCGCCACCCGGAGAAGGGCGACGCNATNGTGTCCATGNGCATCNGCGGCNGCCAGGGCATCTCTATGTACTTCACCNCCGGCTGATCCCGCCGGCCCGCTACCGGGCCACTGTTTGTCACCGGGTTTTCCCACCGTTCAAAGATCCCTATGGATAGGAGTTGCGCGTCATGGTCAATTTCGAGTTCCTCGTTCCCACCAAGGTCGTGTTCGGCAAGGACACCGAGAGCGAGGCCGGCCGCCTCGTCAAGGAGTACGGCGGCACCAAGGCCCTCATCCACTGGGGCGGCGACTACGTACGCACCACGGGCCTGCTCGACCGCGTGGAGAAGGGCCTCGCCGAGGCCGGCGTCGAGTACGTNGAGCTGGACGGCGTGGTGCCCAACCCGCGCCTCTCCCTCGTGAAGGAGGGCGTGGAGCTCGCCCGCAAGGAGGGCGTGGACTTCGTGCTCGCCATCGGCGGCGGCAGCGCCATCGACTCCTCCAAGGCCATCGCCTACGGCCTGACCAACGACTTCGAGCTGGAGGACCTCTTCCTCGGCAAGGTGGCCACNGACAGNATCGCCCCACTGGCCGCCATCTCCNCCCTGGCNGGCACCGGCTCGAAGACCTCCAACTCCACGGTGATCAACATCGACACCCTCGACGGCCCCATGCTCAAGCGCTCCTACAACCACGAGTGCGCCCGCCCGCTCTTTGCCATCATGAACCCCGAGCTCACCTACTCGCTGCCGGCCTTCCAGACCGCGGCCCCCGGCGCCGACATCATGATGCACACCATGGAGCGCTACTTCACCACCGTGGAGCACACCGAGCTCATCGACGCCATGGCCGAGGGGCTCATGCGCACCGTGAGGACCGCGGTGCCCGAGGCCCTGGCCAACCCCGGCGACTACGCCGCCCGCTCCAACCTGCTGTGGGCCGGCTCGCTCTCCCACAACGGCCTCACCGGTACCGGCAACGTGGGCGACTTCGCCTGCCACGCCATCGAGCACGAGATCGGCGCCATGTTCGACGTGGCTCACGGGGCCGGCCTCACGGCCATCTGGTCCGCCTGGGCCAGGTACGTGCTGCACACCAAGCCCGAGCGCTTCGCCCAGTTTGGCGTGAACGTCTTTGGCGTGGAGAACGNCTTCGACGACCCGGTGGCCACGGGTCTCCGCGGCATCGAGGCCTGGGACGACTGGTGCCACAAGATCGGCCTGCCCACGACCCTCACCGAGCTGGGCATCNACCCCACCNCCGAGCAGATGCGCGAGATGGCCGAGGGGGCCGTGGAGGCCCGCGGCGGCAACCTGGGCGGCTTCTGCCACCTGGAGGCCAGCGACGTGGTGGCCATCCTGGAGGCGGCCCGGTAGGGGAGCCGCGCCTCNCGGTACCCGGGGTCCTCTCGGAACCCCTCGGCACCAGGGTCTTCGGCACCTGAATGCGGTTGAGGGCGACTCGCGGCGCGGTCCAGCCGCCGAAGTCGCCCTCAGCTGCGTTCAGGAGGGCGAAATCCGCCCCCAATCGCGTTCAGGTGCCGAGGAGGTCGCCCCCAGTCGCGTTCAGGTGCCGATGCGCGATGTAGACGTGTGACAAAGGTGCCTGGCCCATCTGTCACTTGTCCTATTGCGTGTTTGATGAAATCGCCGACAACCGCCGACAACCGCCGATAACCGCCCGCTCGGCCCGGCCTCGTAGCCGTTACGCTTGATATCCCGCCAGCTCCCAAACCGAGGAGGACCTATGCCTCGCTTCCTGTTTGCTTGCGACTCCTTCAAGGGCACGCTCTCCTCGGCCCGCACCGCGGAGCTGCTCGCCGAGGCCGCCGAGCGGCACTTCCCCGGCTGCGGGTGGTCCGCCGTCCCCATGGCCGACGGCGGGGAGGGGACCGTGGACGCCGTTGTGGCGGCAACGGGTGGTGAGCCGGTGACGGCCCGGGTGGACGGCCCCCTGGGCGACCCCGTCCAGGCCGCCTACGGCATGCTGCCGGACGGCGGTGCCGTCATAGAGATGGCCGCCGCGTCGGGGCTGCCCCTCGTGGCGGGCCGGGAGGACGTCCTCGCTGCCTCCACGCTGGGGACCGGTCAGCTCGTGGCCCACGCGCTCGACCGCGGGGCACGCGGCGTGGCCCTGGCCATCGGCGGGTCGGCCACCAACGACGGCGGCAGCGGCTTCCTCGTGGCGCTGGGTGCCCGCCTGCTGGACGCCCGGGGCGAGGAGGTCGCCCCCTGCGCCGCCGACCTCGGGCGCGTGGCGGCGGTGAACCTATCGGGGTTGGACCGGCGCCTGGCCTCCGTGGGGCTCACCGTGATGTGCGACGTGGACAACCCGCTTCTGGGCGAGCAGGGCGCCACCCGGGTCTTCGGGCCGCAGAAGGGCGCCACCCCCGAGGTCGTCGAGCGCGTGGAGGAGGGCATGGCCGTCTACGCCCGTGCGCTCTCAAAGGCCTGCGGGCGCGACGTCGCGTCCGTCCCGGGGGCGGGGGCGGCCGGCGGCCTGGGTGCCGCGTGCCTGGC
>NZ_CAJMXC010000090.1:0-7582 GCF_905219715.1 Olsenella sp. CU969 | reverse complement strand
CAGGAAGGGGGCCGAGCGGCGCCATGGCAACCCCCCGGATGGTGCCGCCATGGTTCACAGGGCCGCCATATAACCGCAGGTCCGGCGCGGTATAATCGGGCGATTGTCCGTTGATGACCCACACCGACCTGCGGAGACGCCCGTGAAGTCAAAGAAGAAGGCCAGATCGACCGCCGAGGACGCGGCACACCTCTCCCGAGAGGACGCCGCCGGCNTTTACGCCGAGAGGCGCAGGAGGCGCAGCCGCTCNAAAGGCCTCAAGGTCCTCGCGCTCGTCGTCGNGTGCGTCGTGGCGCTGGGCGCCGTGGGCGCGTGGGCGTACCTCTCCAACATCGAGGGGCGCCTCAACAGCGGCGTCGACCAGAAGCTCCGCGGCACCCTCACCACCACCGAGGCGGGGGACCCGTTCTACATGCTGCTCCTGGGCGTGGACAAGTCCGAGGAGCGCGCCGGGAGCGCCGAGTACGGCCAGGACTCCTCCAACTACCGCACCGACTCCATCATGCTGGCCCGCATCGACCCCAAGGACAAGCAGGTCACCCTCGTGTCGCTGCACCGCGACACCCTGGTGGACCTCGGCGAGCACGGCAAGCAGAAGATCAACGCCGCCTACTCCCTCGGCGGGCCGTCCTACACCGTGCAGGTGGTGAGCCGGTTCGCAGACGTGCCCATNTCCCACTANGCCGAGATCGACTTCGACCACTTCGAGGGCATCGTGGACGCCCTCGGCGGCATCGAGGTGGACGTCCCCATCGACATCGANGACCCTTACGCCGGCGAGCCCATCAAGAAGGGCCTCCAGACCCTCAACGGCGCCCAGGCCCTCACGCTCTGCCGCAGCCGTCACGCCTACGACGCCTACGGCGACGGCGACCTCTACCGCGCCGCCAACCAGCGCATGGTCATCGCAGCCATCGTGAAGAAGGTGCTGGCCTCCGACCCCGCCACCATGACGGCCACCATCTCGTCCATGGCCGACGCCGTGTCCACCGACCTCTCCCTCGCAGACATCCTGTCCCTCGCCAACCAGATGAAGGGCATCGACATGGACAAGGACGTCTACACCGGCATGGAGCCCACCACCTCGAGCTACGTCAANAACACCTGGTACGAGATCTGCGACACCGAGGCCTGGAAGACCATGATGACCCGCGTGAACCAGGGCCTCTCCCCCTACGCGAGCGCCGANGAGGACCCCACCGNCACCGACGCCGGCNGCACCGTCAACGTGAAGNACGACGGCGGCACCGACACCACCCTCCCCGACTCCACGACCTTTGACACCAACACGGGCGCCGACAAGGACGGCACGGACTACTCCGGCACCGTGGAGGTGCTCAACGGCGCCGGCGAGGAGGGTCTGGCCGGCCGCGTGGCCAACAGCCTGGCCCGTTACGGCTACGACACCTCCGCCGGCACCGCCCGCAACCACTACGACGACACCGTGGTGGTCTACATGAACGACGCCGGCAAGGCCAAGGNCGAGACCGTGGCCAAGGTGCTCGGCGGCCAGGTGAACGTCATCGACGCCAGCGCCGGCTACACCTCGGACGCCGACGTACTCGTGGTGCTGGGCACGGACCTGCGCGACTACAGCTGACGCCGCCCCTTGCGAAGGCAGACCCGCCCCTGCGGGGGCACACCGAAGGGGGCCGTGCACCTGGCGATGCACGGCCCCCTTCCCATGTCTGTCCCACCAGTCGGGCACTTCTGTCCCAACGGTCGGGCACTTTTGTCCCACCGGTCGGACCCCCNGGGCGTCACCTCGAGGCATGACCGAGGCCCCTGCCCTACTGCAGGGTGCCCGCCATGTCCGCCCCCAGCATCACCACGACGTCGGCCGTGCCGTCGCCGTAGGCGCCCTGGGCCGCCGCCACGGAGCCGGAGAGACCCAGCAGGTCGGCGATGGCCTGGGCGCGGGCCTTGTTCTCCTCGCCCACAAAGAGGATCTCGGTGGTGGCGTGGTCGTAGCTGTCGGCGCTCTGGGCGTCGGCCGTGTAGCCGCTGTTGCGCAGCGTGGAGGCCACGTTGCCCGCGAGGCCCGTGACGCCGGCGCCGTTGAGCACGAGCACGGAGCCCCCGGACTGCTGCTGGGAGCCGTCGCCGGAGCCGGTGGAGCCGTCGCCGTTCTCGATGGCGTGGTCGCCGCCGGCCACGGAGCTCGTGAAGTCCTGGGACTGGTCGGAGTAGGGCGAGAGCCCCTGGTTCACCCGGTCCATCATGGTCTTCCAGGCCTCCTCGTCCACGGTCTCGTACCAGGTGCCGTCGATGTACTTGGACGTGGTGGGCTCGAGGCCGGAGTAGAGGTCCTTGGACAGGTCGAAGCCCCTGAACGACGTGGCCAGGCTCGCGATGTCGGCCAGGGAGAGGTCGGTGGTGACCGACCCGGCCAGCTCGTTGACGGTGCCGGTGAGGGTGAGCGGGTCGCTCGCCAGCACCTTCTTGAGGATGGCGCCGATGACCATGCGCTGGTTTGNNGTGCGGTAGTAGTCGCCGCCGCCGTAGGCGTCGTAGGCGTGGCGGGCGCGGCACAGGCCCAAGGCCTGGTCGCCGTTGATGGTCTGCTTGCCGGCCTTGAGGTGGAGGTTGGCGTAGTCGTCGTCGAGGTCGATCTTGATGTCGACGTCGATGCCGCCGATCTTGTCCACCACGCCCACGAAGTCGTCGAAGTTGATCTCGGCGTAGTGGGAGATGGGCACGCCGGCGAACCGGCTCACCACCTCCACCGCATAGNAGGCGCCGCNGATGGAGTAGGCGGCGTTGATCTTCTGCCGGCCGTGCTCGCCCATGTCAACAAGGGTGTCGCGCTCGATGGAGACGAGGGTCACGTGCTTGGTCGCCGGGTNGATNCGGGCCAGGANCATGGAGTCGGTACGGTAGGCCGACGGGTCGTCGCCGAACTCGGCGCTCTGGGCGCGTTCCTTGGACTTGTCGGTGCCCAGGAGCAGCATGTAGAAGGGGTCCTTGATGTTCGAGGTGCTCAGCACGCCCTGGAGGCCGCTGTCGAGGCCCTGGTTCAGGCGCCCCTGGATGCCCACGAGGTAGACCACGGCCACGGCGACCACCGCCACGACGACGGCGCCCGCGGCCATGAGGCCCCGCTTGACGTTGCGGCTCCGGTCCCTCTGGCGGCGCTTGCGGGAGTAGCGCTCCTGCGCGCGGTCGCGGGTAAGGGCGGATGGATTGCTCAGTTGTCGGTTGCCTTGGCGTCTGCGGCTCACGGCGGTCCTCTCGGGCGCCGGCGGGCGCCTCTGGTCGATTGGCTGCTGCGTTTCTGGGTGCGGTTCTCGGCCGAGCGGTGCCCGGGTCGGCACCATGGTAGTAAACGGCCCCGCCCCTCTTGCCCCTCGCACAAGATATGCGGGTTTCTGTAGGGGTTGTAAGGGAGGGCGCCGCGCGGCGCCGGGTCCCTCCCCCTCCCCTCGCGGCCTCGCTCCGCGCTATCATCGGTCCTACGCCCCAAGGAGAATCCGGAGGTATCNATGGCAGACACGCCCCGCCCGCTCGTAGCCGTCCTCGATTTTGGCGCCCAGTACGGCCAGCTCATCGCCCGTCGCGTGCGCGACCTCCACGTCTACAGCGAGGTCGTCCCGTGCGACATCTCCGCGGCAGAGCTCGGCGAGATGGCCCCCGACGCCATCATCCTGTCGGGCGGGCCGGCCTCGGTCTACGCCGACGACGCCCCCGACATGGACCCCGCCATCCTCGAGCTCGGCATCCCGGTGCTGGGCTTCTGCTACGGCCACCAGATCATGGCGGTGAAGCTCGGCGGCGAGGTGGGCCACTCCGACGTGGGCGAGTACGGCCCCGCCCAGCTCATGCGCCTGGGCAGCTCCCCCCTGCTGGACGGCACCCCCAACGAGGTCCAGACCGTGTGGATGAGCCACCGCGACTCGGTGAGCCGCGCGCCCGAGGGCTTCATGGTCACGGCCAGGACCGAGGCCTGCCCCGTGGCCGTCATGGAGGACCCCCGCCGGCGCCTGTTCTCCACCCAGTTCCACCCCGAGGTGCGCCACACCGAGCACGGCGAGCGCATCCTCAGGAACTTCCTCTTTGACATCTGCCACCTGGAGCCCTCCTGGACCATGGACAACATCGTGGAGGAGAAGGTGGCCCAGATCCGCGAGCAGGTGGGCGACGCCAAGGTGATCCTGGCCCTCTCCGGCGGCGTGGACTCCGCCGTGGCGGCCGCCCTGGTGCACCGCGCCGTGGGCGACCAGCTCACCTGCGTGTTCGTGGACCATGGCCTGCTGCGCGCCGGCGAGCCCGAGAGCGTGGACCACGTGTTCCGCGAGGTGTTCAACATCCCGCTGGTGCNCGTCCACGCCGAGGAGCGCTACGCCAGACTCCTGGCCGGCGTCACCGAGNCCGAGGAGAAACGCCGCATCATCGGCACGGAGTTCTGGAAGGTCTTCTTCGAGGAGGNCCAGNAGCTGGGTGACGTGACGTACCTGGCCCAGNGCACCATCTACCCCGACATCATCGAGAGCGGTGCCCGCAAGACCGGCGGCAAGGCGAGCACCATCAAGAGCCACCACAACCTGATCCCATTCCCCGAGGGGGTGCACTTCGACCTCATCGAGCCTTTGGACCACTTCTTCAAGGACGAGGTGCGGGAGCTCGGCACCACCCTGGGCCTGCCCGACGAGGTGGTCTACCGCCAGCCGTTCCCGGGCCCGGGACTGGCCATCCGCATCATCGGCGACGTGACCCCCGAGAAGCTCGAGATGCTCAAGGGGGCCGACAGGATCGTGCGCGAGGAACTGGACGCCTACAACGCCAGGCTCTTNGAGGAGACCGGCGAGCGCAACAGCGCCCACNCCTGCNGGCNGTACTTCGCGGNGCTCCCCGACATCAAGAGCGTGGGCGTCATGGGCGACGAGCGCACCTACCAGCGCCCGGTGATCGTGCGGGCCGTGGAGAGCTCCGACGCCATGACGGCCGACTGGGCCAAGCTGCCCTGGGAGGTGCTGGGGACCATCTCCAAGCGCATCGTGGACGAGGTGCCCGGCATCAACCGCGTGTGCTACGACGTCACGAGCAAGCCGCCCGCGACCATCGAGTGGGAATGATTTCAGAGCATGGGAAAGCCTTGATATGACTGGATTTTTCGAGGCTTAGCCCCCTCTGTGGCAACGATTTGGCAACATTTTTTCATTATTCATAGGAAAAGAGCTAACTGGTTTTGATTGGGCCAGTTAGCTCTTTTTGTTTTTATTCTTCGGTTTGCTCTTTGAGAGCCTCCACCAGCATATCGCTCAGGCCCTGGGAGATTGGCTTGACCCGGCCTGGTGTGTTGGAGAACTCAGGGTAGCGGTAGCGCCAGCGGTCGTAGTCCTCCTGGGTAATCTCACCAGCTTTCAGCATGGCAGCGGCCTGACGCCAAGCGCAGAGCATTTCATGCAGTCGGGCGGCGTCCTTGCTGTGGCGCACATTGACCCGCAGGCAGACCTCCCCATCCAACTCGTCAATGGTAAGGCCATACCTATCTTCCAAAGTAAATAGGGTGTGCATCAGGCCCAAGTAGGAATCAATGTCCGGCACAGACAGCGCCAGCGGCGAAACGCCAAGAGTATTAGCCAGGGAGGCAGTCAAATCAGCTTTCGGTGTCCTGGCTCCGGTTTCATACTGTGCAAGGCGAACATCGGCGGACTTCTCCGGGAAGCCCAGTAGCATCCCAAGATATTTCTGTGTCATGCCCCGCATTGTACGGAAAAAGTGGATTCTTTCACCGATTGCCATAACTGTCAACTCCATTTCGACTATCGTTGCATTCAATATAGCAGATATGTTTAAGATAGTCAAGAGGAGCCTAAATAATTTTGCTTAATATTTTTCTGGAAACCGCTTGACATTAACAGAGTTGTTTAGTATAATACGAGAGAACTAAGCAATTCCGCTTAATAAAATCTAAAACAGGAGGTACATTATTTGAACGAGAACGGCTTCATGCGGGTGGACGATGTGGCAAGGGAACTGGGGATTTCCAAATCCTATGCCTATAAGATCGTTCAGAAACTCAACGCCGAACTGAGAGAAAAGGGATACCTGACGATCTCAGGCCGGGTCAACCGGCGGTACTTTATGGAAAAGCTCTGCTACGGCGGGGCGGAAAGGAAGGATACATAATGGCGGTCTACAAAGAAGAGAAGACCGGTACTTGGCGGGTGATCTACCGCTACACCGACTGGACTGGGGAACGGAAACAAACACAGAAGCGGGGATTCAAGACCAAGCGGGACGCACAGGCGTGGGAGCGGGAGCAGCAGAACAAAGCTACCTCCAATCTGGATATGACCTTCTCCAGTTTCGTGGAGCAGTACACAGCGGATATGCAGACCCGCCTCAAAGAAAACACCTGGGCCACCAAAGAACACATCATTCGTTCCAAGCTGCTGCCTTACTTCGGGAAGCTGAAAATGTGCAATATCACCGCCCAGCAGATCATCACTTGGCAGAACGAGATGCTGAACTATAAGGATGATAAGGGCAAACCGTACTCACCGGTCTATCTGAAAACGGTCCACAATCAGTTGAGTGCCATCTTCAATCACGCGGTCTGCTACTACAATCTCCGGGAAAATCCCTGCAAAAAGGCCGGGAGCATGGGGAAGAAGAAAAACCGGGAGATGCTGTTCTGGACGAAAGCCGAGTATCTGAAATTTTCCGAGGCCATGATGGACAAGCCTCTCTCCTACTATGCTTTTGAGATGCTCTATTGGTGCGGTATCCGAGAGGGGGAGCTGTTGGCCCTCACCCCGGCGGACTTCGATTTTGAGAAATGCACCGTTTCCATCAGCAAGTCTTACCAGCGGTTGAACGGCCAGGACTTGATTACTACACCGAAAACCGAAAAAAGCAACCGGGTCATCACTATGCCTCAATTCCTGGCGGATGAAATTCAGGACTACCTCAAAATGCTCTATGACATTGGCGAAAACGACCGGATGTTCACCGTCACCAAAAGCTACCTGCACCGGGAAATGGACAGGGGTGCGAAAGAGGCTGGGGTAAAGCGCATCAGGATTCACGATATTCGCCACAGCGCGGTTTCCCTTCTCATTGATATGGGTTTCTCCGCAACGGCAATCGCAGACCGGGTAGGCCACGAGAGCATTGACATTACTTACAACTATGCGCACTTGTTTCCGTCCAAACAGGCGGAAATGGCGGATAAATTGAACATGGAAAGGAGTGTTTGAGATGTCAGCGAAAAATTTGGACAGCCACAACCGCTGGCGGAACAAGACTGTGGCATTCCGGGTATCGCCGGAGGAGGATGCACAAATCGAAACCGCTGTCCGGCTCACCGGCCTCACCAAACAGGACTACATCATCCGGCGGCTACTGAACCGGAACGTGGTGGTACAGGGCAATCCCAGGGTCTACAAGGCCCTGCGCGATCAGCTTGCCGCCGTCCTGGATGAGCTGCGGCACATTGAGGCCGGGGCCAATGTCAGTGACGAGCTGCTGGACACTATCAACACTATGATAAGCTATGGAAATTATTGATTGACAAGAAGATGAACCGGACCGAACTGAAAGAGGCAGCAGGGATCAGCTCCAATGTTCTGGCAAAGAT
>NZ_CAJMXC010000089.1:0-7637 GCF_905219715.1 Olsenella sp. CU969 | reverse complement strand
CCCAAAACCCCGAGGCCTCCGTCAAGCGCCGCAACCTCGTGCTCAAGCGCATGCTGGACGCCGGCGACATCTCGCAAGAGGAGTACGACGAGGCCCACAACACGCCTTTGGAGCTCAACCCGGGGTCCAACACCATGTCGAATACCGGCGTCTACCCCTACTGGACGCAGTACATCAAGGAAGTGCTGTCGGAGGACTTCTCCAGCGACACCGTCATGAAGGGCGGCCTCAAGGTCTACACCACCATCGACCCCGACGCCCAGCAGGAGGCGCAGAAGGCCGTGTCCGACCGCCTGGAGGCCATCGGCCAGGAGGGCCTCGAGAGCGCCCTCGTGGCCGTGGACCCCTCCACGGGCTACATCAAGGCCATGGTGGGCGGCAGCGACTTCTCCAAGAACCAGGTGAACCTGGCCACCCAGGGCATGCGCCAGCCGGGNTCCTCGTTCAAGGCCTTTACGCTCGTGGCGGCCATTCGAGACGGCATGGACCCCGACGTCTACCTCAACTGCAACTCACCGCTCAAAGTCTCGTCCAATTGGACCGTCAAGAACTACGGCGGCGTCTCATACGGCACCATCACGCTGAGGAAAGCCACCGAGCTCTCCTCCAACACCGGCTACGTCCAGGTGGCCCAGGCCGTCGGCGGCCAGAGCATCGTCAAGTGCGCCAAGGACATGGGCATCACCGAGGACCTCCCCGCCTACGACTCCATCACCCTGGGCACCATCCCCGTCCCCGTCATCCAGATGGCCGAGGCCTACTCGACCCTGGCCTCCGGCGGCGTGCACCGCGACGCCGTGGCCATCACCAAGATCGAGGACCGCAACGGCAACCAGGTCTACGAGCACAAGGACACGCCCACCCAGGCCCTCGACCCCGCAGTGGCGGCGGCGGCCACCGACGTCCTCGAGGGCGTGGTCACCTCCGGGAGCGGCACGGCCAAGGTGGTGTCGTCCTACGGCATCGACCAGCCCATCGCCGGCAAGACGGNCACCACCGAGTACGCCGACAACCTGTGGTTCTGCGGTTACACGCCCCAGATCGCCGTGGCGGTGTGGACGGGCTACCCCGACTCCTCCAAGACCGTCTTCATCGACGGCTCCGACGGCCACCCCTCCAACAGCTCGTGCCCCATCTTCGGCCAGTTCGTGAAGGCCTACCTGGGAGACACCCCCAGGGCAGAGTTCCCCGACGCCGACGCCAGGCCCACCTACAAGGCCAACAGCACCTGGTCGTTTGCCAAGAACACCGGGTCCTCCTCGAACGGCGGCTCCAGGTCGTCGTCCCGCGCCGCCCAGACGCCCCCTGAGGAGACCACGGTGACAGAGGAGACCACGACCACCACGACGACCGAGCAGCCCACGGCACCCACCGACAACGGGCAGGGCCAGGGCGGCGCCACGACACCCACGACGCCCTCCCAGGGCGGGGCCACCGGCGGCGATGCAGCGGGAGGCACCGGCACCGGAGGCACGGGCGGCANCGGCGGCACAGGCACCGGCGGAGGTACGGGCGGTGGCGCCGGCGGCAACGGCGNGGCCGGAGGCGATACCGCGGGCGGCACGACCCCGACGGGCTGACGCCGCGGGCGCCCTGCCCGGCACCCCCACAGGGAACCGAACAAGGGGCCCGGCGACCGAGACGGTCGCCGGGCCCCTCTTCTTTGGGAACCCCTAAGTGCCCCCCATCAGGGGGCGGTCCATCTGGAGGACGACCCCAGCCGCGCGGGCCGCGGACCCCTAGCGCGCCTCCCCCGCAACAGCCNCCTTGAGGAGGGCGAGCTGCTCGGCCACGGCGTCGGGGGCGGTGCCTCCGAACGTGGTGCGCCGCGAGACCACGGCGTCGATGGCCACGGCATCGGGGGCATCGTCGCCGAAGAGCGGCGACCAGCTGCGGAGCTCCTCGGCCGTGAGATCCTGGAGCGTCACGCCGGCCTTGACGCAGTCGGCCACCACGCGGCCCACCACGCCGTGGGCCTCCCGGAACGGCATGCCCTTGCCCACGAGGTAGTCGGCGAGGTCCGTGGCCGCCATGAAGCCCTCGTGGGCCGCCTCGGCCATGCGGTCGGACCTCACCCTCATGGTGCGCACCATGCCCGTGACGGCATGGAGCGAGCCCAGCACGGTGTCGAAGGCGTCGAACATGGGCTCCTTGTCCTCCTGGAGGTCCTTGTCGTAGGTGAGCGGGATGCCCTTGAGGACCGTGAGGATGGAGACGAGGTCGCCGTAGACGCGGCCGGTCTTGCCGCGCACAAGCTCACAGAAGTCGGGGTTCTTCTTCTGCGGCATGATGGACGACCCCGTGGAGTGGGCGTCGTCCATCTCCACGAAGCCGAACTCCGCCGTGGACCAGACGATGAGCTCCTCGCAGAGGCGCGAGAGGTGCATCTGACACATGGAGCAGGCGTAGACGAGGTCGCACACGAAGTCGCGGTCGGCCACGGCGTCCATNGAGTTGGGGATGACCGAGGAGAAGCCCATGGCCCCGGCCGTCATGGCGCGGTCCAGCGGGTAGGTGGTGCCGGCCAGGGCCGCCGNGCCGAGCGGCGAGGCGTCCGCGGCGTCGAGGGCCGCGTNGAAGCGGCGGCAGTCGCGCAGGAGCATCCACGCGTAGGCCAGCAGGTGGTGGGACAGGAGGACCGGCTGGGCGGGCTGGAGGTGCGTGTATCCGGGCATCACGACGCCGGACTCCCCCTCCGCCCGCTCCGCGAGGGCGGCCACGAGGTCGAGGGCGGCGTCATGCAACGAGGCCGCGAAGCCCTTGGCCGCGAGGCGGCCGTCGGTGACGGTCTGGTCGTTGCGCGACCGCCCGGTGTGGAGCCGCCCGCCCGCCGGGCCGATGCGCTCGGTGAGCACGCGCTCGATGGCCATGTGCACGTCCTCGTNCACCGTGGGGTCGAAGACGAACGTGCCGGCCTCGATCTCGTCGGCAATCCGGGCGAGCCCGGCGCGGATGGCGTCCACGTCGGCCTCGTCGAGCATGCCCTGACGGCCGAGCATCGTGGCGTGGGCGACGGATCCGGCGATGTCCTCGCGCCACAGGCGCCGGTCGAACGTCAGCGACGCCCCGAAGAGCTCAAGCTCGCCCGAGGGCGTGGCGTCGAAGCGGCCTGACCAGAGGGGCTTCGGGGCTTGGTTCTGCTGGCTTTCCATGGGTCGTCCACCTCGGATTTTCGTCTACTTGTACAGGGTGACCTTGGCGGCGGCGCCGGAGGGCTCCACGCTCNCCACGAGAGGCTTGGGGTCGCAGGCGGCCGCAGGGGCGTCGCAGGGAGCTCCCTGGCCCAGGGTGCGCTGGGCCCACACCTTGTTGGGCAAGCCGTAGAGATCCATGAAGCCCTTGGCGGCGGAGCGGTCGTAGGTGTCGCCCTCGTCGTAGGTGGCGAGGCCGAAGTCGTACATGGAGCTGTCGCTCTTGACGCCGGTGACGGTGCAGGAACCCTTGTAGAAGCGCAGGCGCACGTCGCCGGTGACGGTCTGCTGGGTGGACTCGAAGAAGGAGTCGAGGGCGTCCTTGAGGGGGCTGAACCAGAGGCCGCCGTAGACCTGCTTGGCCCACTCGTGCTCGAGCTGCAGCTTGACGGCCAGGACGTCGCCGGGCAGGCAGAGCGACTCGAGGTGCTTGTGGGCGGTGATGNGGGCGAGGGCGGCGGGCTNCTCGTAGCACTCGCGGCTCTTGATGCCGATGACGCGGTCCTCGATCATGTCGATGCGCCCGAAGCCGTTGCCGCCGGCGATGTTGTTGAGCTTGCCGATGAGGGCGAGCATGGCCATGGGCTCGCCGTTGAGGGCCACGGGCCTGCCCGACTCGAACGAGACCACGACGTCGCAGGGCTGGTCGGGGGCCTCGATGGGGTCGACGGTCATGACCCAGGCGTCGCAGGGCGGCTCGTTCCAGGGGTTCTCGAGCACACCGCACTCGATGGCGCGGCCCCACACGTTCTCGTCGATGGAGTAGGGCGANGACTTGGTCACCTCGATGCAGATGCCGTGNTNGGCGCAGTACTCGATCTCCTGGGAGCGGGTGAGGAGGTCCCAGTCGCGCACGGGCCCGAGGATCTCGAGGTCGGGGTCCAGGGCCTTGCACTCCAGCTCGAAGCGTACCTGGTCGTTGCCCTTCCCGGTGCAGCCGTGGGCGATGGCCACGGCACCCTCCTTGTGGGCGATGTCCACGAGGTGCTTGCAGATGACGGGGCGGGACAGGGCGGAGAGGAGCGGGTAGCGGTTCTCGTACATGCCGTTGGCCTTGATGGCACAGGCGCAGACGTCCTCGCAGAACTCCTCACGCATGTCGACGGCGTAGGAGGCGGTGGCGCCGAGGGAGACAGCCTTCTGGGCGATGTGGTCGATGTCCGAGGAGCCGGGCTGTCCGAGGGCGGCGATGACGGTGACGACCTCAAAGCCCTGGTCTTGGAGCCAGGGGATGAGGCAGGAGGTTTCGAGACCGCCGGAATAGGCGAGGACGACCTTTCCCTTGGGGGCGGCGGTGTTGGCGGTGGCGGTGGCGGTCATGGCTCTACTCCTTGACGATGGGTGCCGTCGACGACGGTCCCCCGCGAGGAGGGGCCGTCCCAGGCTGTTCTGTTNTGTGAGCGGGTCTTTGCTTGAAGACAGACGCACGCACCGCCTCGNCGGGNCATGCGNGNCNAGACGGGCGCCGGACAGGCGTCGCCTGGGGTCTGGGGCGCGGACACCCGGAGGCTCGAGGCCTACCGGATGGCCGCCATCATCGGAAGTTGCGGAGCTTGTTGATGTGGCCCTCGAACGCCTCCGCGCTCTCGGGGGAGGTCGCGACCACCAGGATGGTGTCGTTGCCGGCGAGGGTCCCGACGACCTCNGGGAGGTCCGCGGCGTCGATGGCCGCGGCGATGCCCGACGCGGTGCCGGGCTGCGCCTTGACGAGCACGAGGTTGCCGGAGTGGTTGACGTCGGTCACGAGCNCGGAGACCATGCGCTGGAGGTGGAGGTCCTCGGCGAGGACGTACACGCCCTCGGGCAGCTTGCGCAGGCCCATGTCGGCGATGTCGCGGGAGACCGTGGCCTGGGTGCAGGCATAGCCGGCGTCCTCAAGCTCTTGGACAAGGACGCGCTGGGTGCGAATGCTCTTGCCGCGCACGATCTCGCGGATGGCATCCTGCCNGTTGTTGCGTCCCTTGACCAAAAAAAATCACCTTTGCCTTGGTTTCCTCGGCGCGCCATTCATCGTGGCGCATGAACCGGGGNCGCTCGGTCGAGCTGGTCGGCTTGCAGGCAGTTTGCCCCTGTCTGGACCTTTTGAGGGCAGTATTTCCCCTCAATTATCGACTTCGTAACAAAACANGTCCGGCGGACGGTACCNAAGCGTCGGCGGACGGCTGGATCGGCGCCGTCGGGCCTTTTGCAGGGTCCCTGACAAAGGCGTCCTCGCCGGCCGAGGGTTTATGATTGGTTACCCGAGGAACAAGATTCGTAAATGATACGGGAGGTCCCGTGAACGAGAGTCCGCAGATGGGAAACGGGCGTCCGCCCCTGGGCAACGGGTCCGGGCGTCGCTCAAGCCACGGCAGCCGGTCCTCCTCGCGGAGACGTGCCCAGGGCCAGCCGCCGCAGCTGCACGGCCGCGGCTACCAGACCCCGGCCCAACGCCGCCGCAACGCGAGCGGCTACCAGCTCCAGCGCCACCCCATCAACTTCGCCGGGCGCCGCGGGCGCCTGGGCGCGCTCGACCCGCGCCTCATCGTCCTTGTGGCCGTCGTCCTCGTGGCGGTGGTGCTCGTCGTCTCCTCGGTGGTCTCGTGCGTGTCGTCGGCGCCCTCGCGGGACCAAGGCCCCGCGGTGTCCCAGGACCTGCCCGACGACCTCCAGAACNCGCTCAGGCAGGCCCTCTCCCGCGACTCCCAGCTGGCCGAGATCGCGNAGCGCGGCTCCGAGTACCCCGAGCCCCTCATCCGGCTCGCCCTCGCCGAGCNCGGCNCCGTGGGCTTCGTCTACGGCTGGACGTCCTCAGACCACGACACCGCCCAGCCCTACGACGACGCCGTGGCCCAAGGCGAGGTCCNAGCGCTCTACGGCTGGGACGCCCGCTGGGGCNACCTCGACTACGGCGGCTCCCCGCTCGCCGTGACCGGCTCGGGCCCCATCGCCTGCGCCATGGCCCGCATCGCCCTCCTTGGGAACGCCGACCAGACCCCCGCGACCATCGCCCAGGCGGCTACCGACGCCGGCAAGGCCTCCGGCGACTCGGGCACCGACGCCTCGTTCTTCACCGAGAAGGGCGGCGACCTCGGGCTCGCCGTGGCGGCACTCGACCTCGCCGGCACCGCGGCCCCCGGGCAGGACGCGGGCCAGGACTCCCCCGAGGGCGACGGCCCCGACCAGGCAGCCGCGCCGGGNACCGCGGCCACGGGCGACGCCCTGGCGAAGGCCCTCGGCGACGGCACCTACGTGCTGGCACAGACCGGCGGCGGCGCTCTCGGCGCGACGCCGCACTGGGTGCTCGTGACCCCGGGCGACAACGGTGCCGTCACGGTGCACGACCCCACGTCGAGCGGGAACTCCTCGCACCAGTGGGACCCCGCCACCGTGGCGTCCGACGTCGCGACNGCCCTGNCGGTGCAGCCCGCCAAGGCGTAGCACCTCATCATCTCCCCCCCTGCACCTGAAAACGACTGAGGGCGGCCCGGCGTGTACCAGGTCGCCCTCAGCCTTTNTCAGGTGCGCTTGATNCAGATNAAGGAGGGATTCCTAGGCCATNAGGTNNTCCTTGGCGGCGACGGCCAGNTCGTCCTGGACGGCCTCGGCGTCCTCGCGGGTGGCGCCGGTGGTGAACAGGTAGGCCTTGATCTTGGGCTCGGTGCCGGAGGGGCGCACGATGACCTTGTGGCCGCCGGCGAGGCGGTACTCGAGCACGTTGGCCGCGGGCAGGGTCTGCGCGGGGTCCTCGGGNTCCTTGTTGAGGATGGGCATCTCAACGCACCCCGCGTAGTCGGTGCAGCCCTCGACGTCGTAGCCGGNGATGGTCAGCGGCTGCTGGGCACGGAGGCCCTTCATGATCCGGGACATCTTGTCGGCGCCGGCAGCGCCCTCGAAGGTGACGTTGACCACGCCGTTGAGGTAGAAGCCGAGCTCGCGGTAGAGCCCGTCCATGGCCTCGTAGAGGTCCTTGCCCTGCCTGGCGTACCAGCCGGCCATCTCGCAGATGAGCATGGAGGTGACCACGGCGTCCTTGTCGCGAGCATGGGTCCCGGCCAGGTAGCCGTAGGACTCCTCGAAGCCCAGCAGGTAGCGGTCGCCNTCACCCTTGGAGTTGAGCATGTCGATCTGGCCGCCGATGNNCTTGAAGCCGGTGAGCACGCNGCNCATCTCGAAGCCGTANTTGCCGGCCAAAGCGTCGGGCATGGCGGAGGAGACGATGGTGGAGACGACGACCTTACGGGAGACGTCCTCGCCGGCCTCCTGCTTCAGGCGGGCGAGCCAGTCGACGAGCAGGACGCCCACCTCGTTGCCGGAGAGCAGCTTGTAGTCGCCGTCGTGGGGCACGGCGATGCCNACGCGGTCGTCGTCGGGGTCGGTGGCCAGCAGGAGGTCGGGCTTGACCTCGTCGCAGAGCTCCAGGCCCTTCTGCAGCGCCTCGCGGATCTCGGGGTTGGGGTAGGGGCA
>NZ_CAJMXC010000088.1:0-7829 GCF_905219715.1 Olsenella sp. CU969 | reverse complement strand
ATTGTGGAGTTTGCATAACACGGCAGCACCCAGGGAGAGGACAGCCTGTGAGCGACAACGAGAGAACCGACCCCGTCTATGTGACCACCGGCATCGCACTCACGCCGCGCATCCTGGCAGGCATGCTCACTGGCGGCAAGTCCATGGGCGTCAACTGGGCGGCCAAGTTCGCCGAGATCGGCGACGCCGACGTCTTCGAGAACGCCTCCAAGCCCACCATCGTGGAGCCCCTCGGCACCGATGGCGACGACATCCTCGCCGCCCTCCTGCCGCCCCAGATCCTCGTCGAGATCACCGCCGACGAGGCCGCCATCGACCACGTGCGCGACGGCGAGTGGCCCGAGGCCCTCCTCGACGAGGTGACCACCCAGTTCTGCGAGAACGAGGAGCTGGCCGAACAGGTCTACGAGCGCTGCACCCGCCTCATGGCCGGCGCCGACGTCGTGGCCTTCCACTGGAACGCCAACTACGTCATCCACATGCTGTCNGTGGAGAACCTCGACAACGCCTACGTGCGCAAGGTCGCCCAGTTCTACCAGCGCTTCTCCGACTCCGACCCCGTGGGCGGCCTCTTCGCCCTGTTCATGCTGGCCCTTCTGGGGCCCGCGCGCTTCGACCGCGTGGTGGGCGCCTTGGGCGGCTCCTTCGGCATCTAGGGGACAAGGCCAAGAACGGCCGAGAAAAACGCCGGTAAACCGGCCCNGCGCAAGCAAAGGGCGCCTGTCCGCGAGAACCCCTCGCAGGCAGGCGCNCTTGTCCANGCCGCCCNNTNACCGGCCGGCCGCGTNGTCACTCCTCAATAGCCCACTCCCGGCCGGTCTTGGCCCAAGCGTTCCAGTCCTGAACGTCGCCCGTGATGGCCCACTCCTTGATGGCCGTGTACACATGGGCGTCGCCCACCACGGAGGTGGCGTCGTAGAGGCGCGTGCGCTGCTCGTCCTCGCCGATCTCGTCCACGGCGCGGCCCCAGTCGCTGTAGTTGGGGTCGCCCATGGCCTTGAGCAGCGTGGCCGGCAGGTCGCGCTGGCNCACGGGAGCATGGCTCACCTTGAGGGGCTGGGCGGCCTGCTCGGCCGTCTCGGCGGGCTTCACCAAAAGGAAGGGGCTGGAAGGCTCGCTGATCTCATCGGCCAGGTACCACTCGCCGTGGTCGGCGGTGACGATCACGGTGGTCTGGTCGTAGATGCCCAAGCGCCTGAGCTCGTCGAGGTAAGCCTCCACGCCGAGAAGGGCGCCGCGGGTCTGGTCCACGTAGTCGGTCTGGCCCTCCTCCACGCGCTTGCCGTCGGCCGTGAGCGTGATCGGGTAGTGGGAGCCCATCATGTGGATGAGGCGACAGGTGCCCGTCTCGCCCTCCACGTCGTCGCCAAAGGAAAGGCCCTCGGAGCGAACCGCATCGATATAGGCCTCGTCATCGAGCTTGAACGGCGTGTTGGAGCCGTTGCCCGAGCTGTCGCCCATCAGGGTGCCCACAACGTCACCGCTGTAGAACCAGAACGGCGGCTTGGCTGCCCAGGGGCTCTCGCGGTAGAGCGAGCACTTCCACAGCTCGGTTACCGTGGGCCAGAACGGGGCAGAAAAGTCGATGCGATGGATGTTGCCCACGCGCCCCTGCAGGGGACCCNCGCACTGGGGCAGGTCGGTGGCGTAGACGTTCACGCCAAAGCCCAGGCTGCCCATNGCGTCCACGNGGTTGTTGTCGCCGGAGTACCACTCGGTGATCTTGGCGTTGCCATAGGCGGCGTCACTCTCATCGAGGTGCTGGCCCGTGATAAGGGAGCTCATGGCAAAGCGAGTGGGGATCATGACGCCGGAGGAGTTGGCGTAGCGGGTGAAGCCCGTGAACCCGTCAAGCGCATCGGGATAGCGCTCCAGCACCTGGTCGAGGTACTTGTTGTCAAGCGTGTCGAGGACGAACATCNCCACGTTGTCCTTGTCGGAGAGCTCGCTTATGCCCTCCGTGGTCACGAGGGGCTTGCCGTCCCAGACCGTGCTGCCGGAGCCCAGCTCGTCGAGGGCGCGCTGCTGGTCGCTCCAGGTGGAGGCGAGGCCCACCGACTGGACGAGCACGAGCACCACCGAGAGCACACAGGCCANCNTCTTGGCCGAGCNGCCCTTGGCCAGTGCGAACGGGACCGCGCCGGCCACAAGAGCGATCCACACCAGAGACGAGACCACGGTGATCTTGGTGTAGTCGTCCCAAGGCACCGGCTTGCCGTCGGCCACGGGCAGGCCCGTGTTGAGGAAGGTCGACTGCACGAAGCAAGCCACGGCAAGGGCCGCCACCACCGAGACGGTCACCGTGAAGGCGCGGCCCCGCACCAGGGACAGGAGCAGCGCGCCTACGACGATGAGCACGAGGGCAAAGACGACCAGCGGGCCCGCCACCGGGCCTGCACCAAAGACGAAGCTGTCGAGGCTCGTGGCCACGATCTCCAAGGGCGTCACGACGCCCAGGGTGTAGACGAGGCAGCCCCAGGCGAGCAGGGCCAGCAAGAAGCGGGGCAGCCATCGCACGTTCTGGGGGCGGCGAGGGCCCACCAAGGCATCGTCGGCCATGGCGGCGGCATCGGCGGCGGCGAGGAGCTCAGACGCGCCAGGCGCGGACGGGTCGATCTCGTGAACCTCGGGGTCGCGTACCTTGTCGCGGTTCTCATCGATCTTGAGCAAGGCGAACACCCGGCGGCGCACGCGGCGCCACACGACGCCGACCACGGCCGAGAGGGCCACGGCCACGCCGGCCAGGGCCTGGATGGTGTAGGTGACCACGGACGGNTNGACGNAGGCGAAGGCCGGTGTGNGGNCCAGGGCGAGGGTCACGCAGGCGAGGGCCCAGGCGCCGTCGAGGGCGAGGCGGGCCAGGGTGCGGCGGGTCTTAGGCCTCACGGCTTCCCTCCTTGAGGTCGGTGGCCGCAGGGGCGACGGCGGTGTCGCCTGCGGCAGGCTTGGCGCCAGCCGCGCCGGTGCGGCGGGCCTGGGCGGAGAGCACGGCGTCGAGCAGATAGCGCCCGGCCACCTCGCCGCCGTGCCCGTGATTGAAGACGAAGCCGTCGTAGACGTCCTCGATGACGCGGCGCCAGTGCTCGGGCCGGGCCACCATGGAGCGGGCCACCTCCCCGAGGGAGCCGATCTGGTCCACAGCCACGCTGCGGCCGATCTGATTTCGCAAGGAGATGTCGGTGGGCTCGAGCCCGATGTCGCGCCAGTCGGGGTTGCCCACCTTCATCGGCGTGTCCACGAAGACCGTGGGACGCCCCGTGGTGAACGAGTACTCGCACGAGATGGACGACCAGTCGGTCACGAGCACGCTGGCGTCAAAGATGGACCCCTCGCCGGAGAAGTCCTCGAACGACACGGAGCCCGAGACGTCGGCGAGGCGCCCCTTGAGGGCCTCCCAGCGGGGCCCGTAGCGCTTNACGTACTCGGGGTGCGGGCGCACCACCACGGAGAAGCCCGCGCCCACGAGGGAGCGCACGGCCTCCTCGCCGCAGAGGTCGAGGAGGTTGTCGTCCTGCCACGAGGGGGCCACGAGGGCCATGGGGCGACCCGCGGGCGCGACAGCAGGCGCGCTCTTGAAGTGGCGGCCCCGGGCCGGGCGGCGGGCGGCGAACTCGGCGCGCTCGCGGTCGAGCAGGTCGTAGCCCACCGGCACGAGGTTCTTGGCCGGCACGCCGCGCAGCCGCTCGGAGGCGCGGGTCTCGGCCACCTGGTGCGGGCCCACGCAGAAGATCGTGTCGTAGTGGTCGTGGCAGTTGGCCGCGCCCACGAGGTGCATCGAGGTCATGTGGTGCAGCATGTCCACGTACTCGATGTCCTGGCGCACATAGGAGCGCTTGAGGTAGTAGTTGTCGAGGTCGGCCAGGGAGGCCACGAAGACGTCGCAGTCCATCTTCATCATGAGGGNGATGAGNCGCTTCTCGCCCACGTAGTAGGGAATGAGGCGCGGCTGGATCTCGTGGATCTTGAAGACCTGGTCGTCGGGGTCGTTGGTGATGTAGTGGATGCGCACGTCGGAGTGGGCCAGAAGCCACTCGATGGCGCCGCGGAAGTACTTGTAGAAACCGCTGCCCTCGGAGTAGAAGACGAGCGACTTGTCGATGACGTCGTTGAAGCGGGCGATGTCGACGCGCTCGCGGCGGGTCAGGGGGTCGGGCTTGAAGCGCGAGCCGGCGCGGCGGTTGAGGTTCTCGAGAGCCGCCAGCTCCTCCTGGGAGGCGCGGAGGGCCGGGTAGTCCACGTGCTTCCTGGGGTCCATGATCGCGTTGCAGGCCAGCTGCACGCCGATGGCCATGAGGTTGGAGCAGATCCAGTAGAACACCATGCCGCTCGCCACCGACACGCCCAGGATGGCCGACAGCGNGNTGGACAGGCNGTTGGTGGAGGCNTTCTCGGTAGCGGACTGCTCGCGCTGAAGCGGGTTGATGTGGTTCTGGGCGAGGCCGAGGGCGGCCGAGGAGAGCGCGGCCAGCACCGGCATGGCCCACGACCAGCCGCCGTCGACAAGGGGCACGAGGCCGAGGAGCTCGGTACCGGGGGCGCCCGAGGNCGTGATGGAGNGAATGACGTCCACGAGGCCGAAGAGGATGAGCACCTGGATGGCCAGGGGCAGCATGGAGAGCAGCGGGTGGTAGCCCTTCTCCTTGTAGAGGGCGTTCTGGGCCTCCCCGATGGNCTCGCGGTCGCCGAAGTACTTGACCTTGAGGGCGTTCACCTGGGGCAAAAGGCTCACCACGAGCAGCGAGTTCTTCTGGCACCACAGCGAGATGGGCATGAGGATGACCTTGGTCACCACGGTGAACAGGGCGATGGACACCCACCAGTTGCCGGTGAGCGCGTAGATGGGGTCGAGGACGGCCCCAAAGATGTCGGCGAGAATCTGCAGCACTGCGGTCCTTGTCTTTGCAGGGTGATCGAACCCCAAAGGGGCCTTGGAAACGATACACCCCCGCTTGTAACTCGACAAAAAACCGACAGGGTGCCTGAGGAGCCGGGCTTAGGAGGACGCGCGCCTGCCCGGGACGAGCTGGCTCCAGTCGTCGGCCGAGGCGAGCACCGTGCCGCAGAGAATGGCTATGCAGCACAGCACCTCGACGGGGCTGGGGACGTGGCCGAGAAGCACCATGCCCAGCACCACGGCCCAGGCGGAGTAGGAGATGTTNGCGGCCATGGCCTTGGCGGCGNCGATTTTGTCGATGCCCTTGTAGTAGAAGAGGTACGACACGGTGCCCGCCAGCGCCGCTCCCGCCACCACGGCCGTGGCCGGCGTGGCAAAGACCTGGGCGGCAAAGGGCCACGCCGCGAAGAGCGGCAGGATGACCACGAGGTACACGAGGCCCGAGGNGNTCTCGCGGANCTGCAGCGCCGTCTCGTTGTCCACGGAGTCGTCGCGCATGCCCCACGCCAGCAGCACGGCCTCGCTTCCCCAGCCCACCACGCAGGCGAGGGCGGCCGCGATGCCCACCATGGCGTTGCCGGGCATCTCCATGTCGCTTGCGGCCGCGCCCATCACGATGATGGCAGCCATGGCCACGGCCAGGGCGACCCAGCGCTTGGGCTCCATTTTCTCCTTGAGCGCGAACACGGCCAAAAAAGCGCCAAAGGCGGGATAGAAGCTGGAGATGATGGCCGTGATGCCCGGGCCCAGCTCGTTGATGGCCACCACGTAGCCCGTCATGCCGAAGGGGCCGCCGAGAAGCGCCGCTGCGGCCACCACCTTACCGCTGCGGGTCCTGAGGGCCGCCACGGTGTCTTTAAGGCGCCCGCGCACCGCCATGAGCAAGAACATCCACACCGCGCAGAACACGTCGTGGAACGCGGCACTCACGATGGCCGCGAAGGCCACGGCCTCGGCAGTGCCCACATAGGGGGCCATCGAGAGGGCGATGCCCAAGATAACGGTGTCGAGGCCCCACAGAAGGCCGCTGGCAAGCCCGTATCCCATGACGGTTCCTTTCCTTCTGCCCCGCGCCGGGGCGCTGGCGTCTAAGCGATGCCGTAGAGGTCGGCGGCCAGGGCGAGGTACTTCTTGGCGTAGCGGTAGTAGATGTAGAGCCACTCGCCGATGAAGTCGCCGTCGCTCTCCTTGAGGAGGCTCCAGCAGTACCAGCACCAGCCGCACATGCCGATCATGGCCAGGTTGTGGCGGCGCTCCTCGGGCGTGGCCTTGCCCTCGTAGTAGAGGTCGATGGCCTGCTCCACCTCCTCGGGCGAGAGCTCGCAGCACACCGAGAACGTGGCCAGGTCGTTGGCCGAGTCACCCATGCCGGCGTACTCCCAGTCGATGAGGTTGAAGGTGCCGTCTTGCTCCACCAGGAAGTTGAGGTAGAAGAAGTCGTTGTGGGTGACGGTGACAGGGGCGTCGTCTTGCGCCATGGCCCCGTGGACCCGCTCNGCCAGCTCGTTCCAGCGCCCGTACTCCGGCACCTCGATGGGGCCCTTCTCCCGCANCAGGGCCTCATAGNNNTTTGCCTCGTCATAGAAGCNGAACGTGCTTTTGAGGATGATGCCCGACGTGTGAANCTTGCGGGCAACGGCCATGGCCTGCGCGAGGCCCTCGGGAGTGTGGGCGTCGATGGTGGTGGCACCGGGCACGAAGCGCGAGATCTTCCAGCCCTCTTCCGGGTTTGCGCAGATAAACGTGGAGTCGAGGCCCATGTCCCTGGCCGCCGCGAGCGCGGCGAGCTCGCTTTTGCGGTCGATGATGTTCTCCGTGCCGATGCCGGGATGGCGGTAGACGTACTCGCCGTCGTTGGTGGAGAAGTGGCAGGAGAGGTTGGTCAGGCTCTCCTTTAGGGGGTAGACGTCGCAGATCTCGGCNCGCGAGCAGNCCAGCGCCCCCGTGATGTTGTCGATGATCGCAGAGNCGATGTTGTCGAGGAAGAGCGGGTCGAACTCGCGCAGGTCGTCCAGGGAGTCGAACTCGTGGATGATGGGCCGCTCATAGCGGCGGATGGCCATGNGCAGCTCGTNGATGTGGTCGATGAAGATCTCTTCCCAGAGCTTGGGGGCCGTGGCCGGGCGGTCGTACTCCTCGTCGAGGATCTGGCGGAAGCGTCTGGAGAAGGCGCGGTCGAAGTAGACCTGGCCAAGCATGTACCAGCCGTCGGCACCGCCGATCTCCACCTTGGTGATACGGCCGTGGGGGCCGCAGGTCATGACCCACTCGGATGTCTGCCCCTCGGCGTACTGGGCCGCGTAGTAGGAGCCCCACACGTAGGCCTCGAAGGGNTTCTCCTCAAAGTAGTCGTCGGAGCTGCAGATATAGGTGTTGGCGAGCTTGTCTTCCACCGCCTTGAGCGAGGAGTTGTTGTTGCGGGAGGCGTACTCGCGGTTCACGACGATGGCGACTTCGGGGTGCTTGTCCTCCAGGTAGAAGAAGAGCTCTTGCTTGTAGCCCACCACCACGTAGACCTTGGGCACGCCGGCCTCGAGAAGCTGCTCGATCTGGCGCTCTATGAGCACCTGGCCGCGCACTTTGAGCAGGCCCTTGGGCCGCTCGTAGGACAAGGGCACGAAGCGGCTGGAAAGGCCTGCCGCCATGATCACGGCATTGTCCACGCGGTAGGGCTCCATGGCCTCACGGCCCGCCTGGGTGATGGCGCCGTCGCAAACGAGCCCGTCCGCCTCGAGCGCGCGGACCGCCTTGTTCACCGTGGCCACGCCCAGATGGGCCGCCAGGGCGCACTCCCTTTGCGTGTGGCGGCCTCCGTCCATAAGGGTGCGCAAAACCCTGAAGCCGTTGTGGTCCAAAGCCATGAGGCCCTCCCCTGCGATTCGTTCGTATATGGAGAGAATCCTCTTGTTCGGAACAAATGTCAATATGAAAAAAC
>NZ_CAJMXC010000087.1:0-7918 GCF_905219715.1 Olsenella sp. CU969 | reverse complement strand
GGCTTGGAGGGGTCTACCGTCACCAGGGCATCGTCCACGGGCATGCCCTCGGCCGGGAAGCGGGTGTCCCACTCGAACTGGTCGGGGTTGACGCCGTAGATGCCCGAGGCCTTGGAGGTGCTCGCAAGCTCCAGGGCGCCGTGGCCGGGGTCGAACAGGTCGGAGTCGACGGTCACATTGAGCACGAACCGCCAGGACTGCCCGCCGAAGAGGGTCGGGAGGCTGTCGACGACCACCTTGCCGTCGACGACGCGGGGGTTCTCNATGACGGTCTCGGTGCCGTCGGGGGCCACGGCCACGAGGGACTTGAGGGTGGTGTCGCCGGGAATGCCGAGCTCGTAGACGGGGTTGATGCAGGCCGAGTCGGCGGCGGTGTTGGTGGCGGTGACGGTGTAGCGCATCACGTCGCCGGGCCTCACGGTGCCGTCGTCGCGGGTGGTGTCGTAGGCGGTGGCGGTGAGGGTGAGCTCAGGCTTCTTGGCCAGGTCGGGGAAGACGTAGACGTCGAAGCTCCTGGAGGCGCCACTGTAGGCGCCGGTGCCCTTGACGGTGGCGGTGATGGTGGTCTTCCCCGCCGAGAGCACCCGGGCCCGGGCCCCCACGCCGTAGTCGGTCTTGTTCTCCACGTAGGTGCGGTCGGTCATGGCGTCGTTGGGCACCACCGAGATCACCGCCGGGTTGGAGCTGGTGAACTCCACGTCGCCGATGGAGTTGGTCTGGAGGTAGAGGGGGAACCAGTCGGGGTTCTCCTTGACCACGTTGCCGGCGTCGTCGAGCTTGTCGCGGAAAGCGGAGACGTCGGTGTGGTCCTCGGNGCCCATCCTCGTGCCGTCGGGGGCCGTCCAGTCGCGCTCGTGGTCCTCGTCGAGCTTGAGCTTGGCGTCGTTGGCGGCCAGGTCGCCCTCGGCCAGGCCCTCCCCGTTGGGGATGTAGCCGGTGCCGCTCTCGTTGAACAGGCGCAGGTCGGGGGTGGCCAGCTCGATCTCCACGGCGTTNTCGTCGTNGGCCGACTCGTAGNAGTTNACGTAGGCGGAGTCGTTGTGGGCGGGCACCCAGGGCTCGCTGTCGTCCTCGGANGCCGCCGCGGCCTCGTCGCGGGGACCGGCGTCGGCGGAGGCGCTGGTGTACTCGACCCGCACGTGGTGCTCGTTGCCCTCGGAGCTCTTGTCCTCCAGGCCAAAGGCCTCGAGCTGGGAGCGGGTGAGGTCGAAGTAGGCCATGGTGTGCTCGCGGCCGCTGTCGTCGGCCGCGATCCAGGCGTGGGTGAAGGACGCGTCCTCGAGCCGGTCGCGGTCGACCTCGATCACGCCGCCCAGGCCCTCGGGCACCGCGCGGTCGTCGATGTAGAGCTGGAGGCGGCCGGTGGGGGCCTTGCAGCTGGTGCGGCTCATGGTGGAGCCGTCGGGGTAGGAGTCGCCGAAGGGCAGGGAGCCGCTGGTGACGTCCACGGGCACCACCAGGTGGTTGTTGGTGGCGGTGTTGTAGTTGCCGGCGTTGTCGTCCTGGGCCCAGGTGGGGGCGGTGTACTCCTTCCTCACCTCGTTGCCGTCGGCGTNGGTGGTGGAGAGGACCACCGGTTCGCNGAGCTCCCAGGAGGTGGAGGAGCACACCGGCGAGATGACCGCGCGGCCTGTGGCNGAGTNGCCNCAGTAGGTCTGGGAGAACAGGGCGTTCTCCTTGTACTGCTCGGAGCGGACCTCGATGTCGTAGAAGCCGGCGTCCGCCGGGGTCCTGGTGCCGGTGGTGGCGGCGCTGATGGGGTTGCCGTCCTCGTCCATCTGCTGGTAGTTGTATTTGATCTTGTCGTTGTTGTCGAGCTGGCCGCCGGCAGGGTTGTCCACCTTGATCGGCGTCTTGGAGACGTCCACCTTNTCCAAGGGCTCGCCGTCGTAGTACTTGCTCCAGTTCTTGGTGACGAAGTCCTCGTCCAGCTTGAAGCTCTCCCACTCCTTGGCGGTGGTGTCGCCCGAGCCGGCCGAGCCCTGGGGAAGGGTCGTGTTGGAGGTGAGGAGCTTCTCACCCACGTAGTAGGAGAAGTTGGCGTCGATCTGGTGGNAGGTGTNANNGCCCTNGGGGAGCCACAGGTAGAGCTTGCCGTCGTTGAGGTTGGCCGGGGCGCCGTAGGGCGGGTCGGTGAGCATCTTGTCGAGCAGGAGCTCCCAGCTCTCGAGCTTGGCGTTGAAGTCGGGGGTGACGCCGGCGGCGTCGGCCATGGCCTGGATCTTGGACTTCACGTCGATGGTGAGCATGGCCACCTTCTTNGTGCGCTCGAGGTCGCCGTAGGCCAGGCCGTCGNTGTCGTTGCCCTGGAAGCGGNNGCAGTTGACCGACCCGCCGGTGATGACCACGTAACCCTGGCTGCCGCCGATCTCGAGGAAGCCGCCGTTGCCTCCCCAGTGGGGCAGCAGGGTGCCGCCGGTGATGAGGATGGTCCTGCCGGTGTTGGTGCCGCCGCAGCCCTGGCCGAAGGCGTTGCTGTGCTCGGCGCCCCATGCCTCCACGAAGCCGCCGTTGACGGTGATGTCGCCGGCGATGGTGTGGTTGGCGGTGCGGGAGATGATGGCGTCGCGCAGGGGCCAGGTGCTGGTGCTGCTGGACATCCCGCCGGTGTAGGTGCGCCCGCCGCCGATGGCGGCGCCGTGGAAGGAGGCATAGGAGTCGACGGTGCCGCCGTTGAAGGTGATGGTGGTGCCGCCGCCGGCGTGACCGCCGCCGATGGCCGCGCCCGAGCCGTTGGCGGCCTTGTCGTTGGAGTNGACGTGGAGGTCGCNGCCGTTGAAGGTCATGTCGCCGCTGTTCTCGATGGGGCCGCCGCCGATGGCCGCCGACCGGATGCCGCTGTAGACCCACAGCTGGCCGGGGTCGCGGCTCTCGAGGTTGGAGAGGCTCGACACGAGGTCCTTGCCCACGCCCGTGGAGGTCTGGGTCTTGCCGTCGCGGTCCACGTAGGTGGTGCCGGCCGGAATCATGCCCTGGGCGGGTACGACGGGCTCTCCCGACACGTCCTGGTTGAGCACCTCGTCGTCGACCACGAGCACNGAGCCCTCGCCGCAGCGCAGGCCCGGGNACATANAGGCGGCNGGGGTNTTGGACCCGGTGTCCAACGTGGAGTAGTAGGAGTTGTGCAGGGTGTTGGTGGTGCCGTCGGCGAGGATGAGGTGGACCGTGGTCTTNTCGGCCACGTCGTCGCCCGACACCTCGACGGTGCCGTTTCCGGAGGCGGTGGAGTTGGTGGCGATGTCCATGGGGAACTGGCCCTGGATGTTCACGCCGGCAAAGGTGATGGTGGCGTCGACCCCGGGGGCGACGCGGATGCCCGTGGCCACGGCGGTGCCGGACCCCGCGGTGTTGCGGACGGTGTAGGCACCGTCGGCCTTGATCACCAGCATCGCNATGGCGCGGGTGTCGGTGGTGGTCACGGGGAACTGGCGGCCGTCCTGGTGCTGCGGGGTCTCGTTGGACCCGCGGCCGATGCGGGAGTAGGTGACGTTTTCCAGGGCGTAGCTCGTCCCCGGGGTGCCGCCGGCGATGGAGAGACCGCCGTAGTCGGTGAAGCCGTCACCGATGTCGCGGGGCTCGGGAAGGCCCTCGGAGGCCGCGGCCACCGGCTNGNCGACGNGCANGGGGTCATCGGGAAGGCCCTGGGGGTCCGGGTCGGCCTGATCGACCTGGTCGTCGACGGGCGCGGGCCCGTCGGTCCCGTCGGCCGGCCCGTCCGTGGCGCCGTCATCGGCCGGGCCATCGACGGTCCGGGTGCCCATGGGCACCTCCGGCGCCACCTCCATGGCCTCCGCCAGTGCCGGTAGGCAGGCTCCGGGCAGGCAGAGCTCAAAGGCCAAGAACATGGAGAGCAGGAACGCAAAGGGACGGTTTTTGGGTGTTCGCGCGTTCATGGGGTCACCTCCGGGTCGCGCACCGTCGTGGGGACGGCGAGAGTGTCATTTTTCCTAAACGTCTTCTAAATATACTCTCTAGTCCCTTGTATTCAAGGTGCTTTTAAATTCCGTAAGAANGTAGGCGCCCGAAGGGGCCCGCACCTCTGAATCGCCCCCCCCGCTGCCTGAATACGGGGAATGGGAGGCGTCCCTATGCCCGGCAAGCCGGCTCCCGGCCGGGATGTCGGAGGGCACGAGGCCATGCTCGGACATGGGCCGTCAGAACCATAAATTGATGAATATAAGAAGCGACAGATGGGCCAGACGCCCCTGTCACGCCAGTCACACCAATGGTTTGGTGGTTTTTCTCCCGCACGGAGGGGCCAAGACCACCAAACAACGCGATGTTTGGTGGTTTAGATCAGGGTTCATACCGAAAAGCACCAAACGACCGAGAAGGGCCTNCTAGCAGGGCCGCTGGGACAAAAGTGTCCGGGTGTTGGGACAGGCAGGGGGAGGGCCGGCGCCCCAGGTGCGNGTGCCGGCCCTCCCCGGTCGGGCGGTGTCGGTGCGTCAGCGGCGCCGGCGCACCCAGACGGTCGCGGCCGCCGAGACCGCGGCCATGAGACCGAGGGCCGGGACCAGGGATGCGACGTCGCCGGTCACGGGGACCAGTCCCCTGCCGCCGGTGANGGNCAGCNCGCGGCCCTNGACGCCCTCGCNGGCACTCACGCGCTCGGAGGGGTAGACGGCGTCGCCGCTGTCCACCGAGAGGCTGCCGGAGTCGGTGAAGAAGGCGTCCCAGCCGGCAGGCGGGTCAAAGCGNGTACCCGGCACGAGCGGGACCCTCTCGCCGTCGCCCATGTCGGAGGGGAGCGTGGCGAAGGCGCGGGCGACGTTGCCCACATCGGCGCCCACGGCCTCGGAGGTGACCTCCACCTCGAAGGTGAGCACCGCCTGCCCCCTGCCGAAGACGTCACCCGCCACCACCGACAGGCGGCGGGTCGACGCGTCGTAGACGCCGCGGCAGGCCACGGAGCGGCCGTCGGCCGTGACCAGGCGGACGGTGGACTCGTCGACGGCCAGGGCGGCGGGCACGGTGTCCTCGATGACCGCGTCGTAGACAGCGGAGCCGGGGGTGTCGTTGNCCAGGGTCAGGGTGTAGCGCACCCGGTCGCCCACATAGGTGTTGCCGTCGGAGCTGGTGAGGTTCTTGGCCGTCTTGGTCAGGGTCACGGCACCGTCGGCGGGATCGGTCACGTCGCTCACGGGGATCTCATGGGTGGCGGGCAGCGTGGCGAGCCCCTCGGTGGCGNGGAACGCGGCGAGGGTGCCGGAGGGGACGAAGGCCTCGGAGACCTGGGGGTCGGCGGAGTCGAGGTCGTAATAGCTCGGCTTCATGCCATGGCCCCAAGCGCGGTCGAGGATGGTGCGGCCCGCGGCCCCGGGGCCCACCACGGCGTCGTAGACGAGGCGCACCGAGGTACCCGCAGGCATGTGGCCCGAGCGCACGCCGATGGTGCGGGTGGCGTCCACATAGGCGCCGTCGGCCACGGCATAGCGCAGGTGGCCGTCCTCGGTGACCTCGGGCGCGGCGGCCGGGGCGACNCCGTCGGTGAGGGCGAGCAGGCTCACGGGCGCCGCGGTGTCGGGCACCTCGACGTAGATGGAGCCGGGGACCACCNTGAGGCCGTCGGGGACGATGTTGCGCAGGACGGTGTCGTAGAGGGCCGTGTGGTCCTGGGTATTGGTGAAGGTGGCGGTATAGCGGATGGTGTCGCCCACCATGGTGCGGGAGATGTCGCGGGTGAGGTTCTCGCCGGTGAGGGCCATGGCAAGACCGTCCTCGTCGGGATCGGCCGGCATGACGCCGCCGGACTGACCGGGCGTCACCGGGTCGCTGGGCTCGGGCGTGGGCTTGTTCTCCGGATAGGTGTCCCAGNCAAAGTCCTCCCACGGGTTGTAGGTGGGGTCGTCCGGGTCCACGCCGGCCGGCGGGTCGGGCACGAAGGGATCGCCGGGCTCTGGCTTGGGTTTGGGGGCAGGCGACGGATCGTCCGGGTTGTCCGGGTTGTCCGGATTGTCAGGGTTGTCCGGGTTATCGGGGTCGTCAGGGTCAGGGGTGGGGTGCTCCTCCTCCCACTTCTCGGTGGGGGTGGTGCCAAAGGCGAAGGCCACGTTGGCGCCCTCGGTGCCCTGGGCGTCGGGGGTCACCCGGCAGGTGAAGGTGAGCTTGGTCGACTCGCCGCCGTAAAGGTCGTCCACATAGACGGCGATGGTGCGGGTGGACTCCACGTATACCGCGTCGTCCACGGGCTGCTCCGTCCCGTCGACACGGGTGAGCACCAGGGTGCCGGGCACGAACTCGAGGCCCTGGGGCAGGGTGTCGCGGATCACCGGCGAGTACCAGGCGGTGTCGGCCCCCTTGTTGGCGAGGGTGATGGTGTAGGAGATCTCGTCGCCCACGAGGGCCCGCTTGGCGTCGGGATGGGTGAGGTTGGCGGCCTTCTTTGTCACGGAGATGTCGGCCTCACCGTCGGGGTCGTCGGGGTCGGGGTGCTCGCGCTCCCACTCGTCGGTGGGCGTCTCGCCCAGGGTGGAGCCGGTGACGGGCGGGGCGGAGGGGTCGGAGCCGTCGGGAGAGACCGACACCACCTCGACGTCGAAGGTCAGGCGGGCGCTCTCGCCGCCGTAGAGGTCGCCGGCGTTGACGGCGACGATGCCGGTCTCGGGGTCGTAGGCGCCGTTGGGCACCTCGTAGACGGTGCCGCCGGCATCGGTGAGGCGGATGGTCCCCGCCTTGGGCCTCATGCCCTCGGGGAGGGTCACCTTGATCACGGCGTTCGCCAGCTTCGAGTCGGGCGCCCGGTTGGTGGAGGTGGCCGTCACGCGGAACACGTCGCCCACGAGGATGCGGTCGTCGTCGTGCTCCTCGCGGTGCTCGACATGCCCCACCTCGACCGTGGTGAGGATGTCGGCGGCCACGGGGTCCTTGGGCAGGACGGGGGTGGGCTCGGGCACCGACGGCTTCCCGGGCTCGGGGTCGCCCCCGCCGACGACCACGACGTTCTCCTCGGGGAGCGGCACGACAGGCACCGCCTCCTCGCCGGGGTCGAGGTCGGCCTCGTCCTTGCCGTAGCCACCGCCGCCACCGGGCAGGTTGGAGATCTCGGGGAGCCTGCCGTCGTCGCCCGGCCTGTCCCCGAGGCCCTTGTCGATCCCCACCGTGGCGCGGAAGCGCACCGAGGTGGACTGGCCGCCGTAGACGGTGCCCACCCCCTTGGTGAGCGTGGGCCTCTGGTAGGTGAAGTGCGCCGGGTCGACGTCGGACCAGGTCAGGGCGTCCCAGTCGAAGCCCTCGTAGAAAGCGGCGGAACCGAGGTCGGTGCTCTTGTCGGTTCGCGTGGGGTAGTTGGGGCAGATCTGCACCGAGTCGTTGTCGAACTCTAGCCTCTCGTCGATGGCATCGGTGAGCTCGGCGGCCTGCCAGGCGGAGCCGGGGGTGAGGTTGAGGCCGGTCACCGTGTACTCGATGACGTCGCCGGGGCGCGGGGGCGTGTGGGCGCGTCCGACCGACGCCAGGGGCGCGGGGAGGGCGGAGTCGGCGGCGCCCAGGGCGCGGACCATGAGCCTGGCCACAGGGGCGAGGCCCTCGCCCTCGGAGGCGGTGAGGTTTCGCCAGGTGAGGCGGATCTGGACGTGGGGCACGATGCCAGGGTCGGGCCGCACGTTGACGGTGATGATGTACTTGATGCCGGTATAGAGGGCGTTGGCCCCCTGCTCCAAGACGATCGTCGACGTGCCGCAGCTGTTGACGCGCACCTGGAGCCTGCCGTCGTCGAGGACCGGCTTTCCGTCCTCGCCGCACACCAGGTCGGCCACGGCCCCGTTGGAGACCGAGAAGGAGCCCGGCGCGGAAGAGGTCGAGGTGAGGGCGAGCCCGAAGAAGTCCTCCACCTCGGCATCCTCACTGTGGAAGTCGCCGTAGTTGACGGTGACCGTCTTGCGGACCACCTGGAGCCTCCCGGTGGGGTTGTCGGGGT
>NZ_CAJMXC010000086.1:0-8029 GCF_905219715.1 Olsenella sp. CU969 | reverse complement strand
CCCGGCCCCCGAGGCAGAGGCGGCCCCCGAGCCCCGGGCACTGGCCTCGGGGCTCCTCGCCCGGGGGATGTCGCCCTCGGCCGCCGCCAAGGAGGTCGCGCGCCGCTGCGGCCTGGCCCGCTCGGCCGCCTACGACCTCGTGGTGTCCCTCAAGGCCTAGGCGCCGCGCCCGCCGGTCCCGTCGGGCTACAATGGCCCGAGGAAACAAGCTTAGGACCCCACCGAGAACGGACGCGCCCCATGGACACCGTGCAGCCCTCGTACTACATCACCACCCCCATCTACTACGTCAACGCGGCCCCGCACCTGGGGACCTCCTACACCTCGGTGCTGGCCGACGTCCAGGCGCGCCTGCGCCGCGCCACCGGCCACAACGTGATGTTCCTCACGGGCACCGACGAGCACGGCGAGAAGGTCGCCGAGGCCGCCGCCGAGNACGGCATGANCCCGCAGNAGTGGTGCGACTCCCTCGTGCCCGCCTTCAAGGAGCTCCTCCAGCTNCTCGACGTCACCAACGACGATTTCATCCGCACCACCGAGCCCCGCCACGCCGAGGCCGTCCGGCGCCTNATGTCGACCATCAAGGACAACGGCTACATCTACAAGGGCTCCTACGACGGCTGGTACTNCGTGCCCGAGGAGACCTACTTCACCGACACCCAGGTCCGCCACGCCGACGAGGGGCGCGGGACCGAGGGCGAGCACCTCTGCCCCGACTGCGGCAGACCCCTCCAGCGCGTGCAGGAGGAGANCTGGTTCTTCAAGCTCAGCGCCTTCCGGGACCGCCTGCTCGAGCTCTCCCGCGACAACCCGCANTTCGTGGAGCCNGAGATCCGCCGCAACGAGGTCGTGAGCTTCGTGGAGTGCGGCCTCAAGGACCTCTCCATCAGCCGCACGAGCTTCGACTGGGGTATCGAGCTGCCCTTCGACGACGGCCACGTCACCTACGTCTGGTTCGACGCCCTCATCAACTACCTCACCGCCGTGGGCTACGGCGCCGACGAGGGGGANTTCGCCTACCGCTGGCCCGCCCAGGCGCACCTCGTGGGCAAGGACATCATCCGCTTCCACTGCGTGATCTGGCCCGCCATGCTCATGGCCGCGGGGCTCCCGGTGCCCGAGGAGGTCTTCGCCCACGGCTTCCTCACCGTCAAGAACGAGGAGACCGGCGCCACCGAGAAGATGTCCAAGAGCCGCGGCAACGTCGTCTCGCCCGCCACCGTGGTGGACCTGCTCGGCGTGGACGGCTACCGCTACTACTTCATGACCGACGTCAAGCCCGGCACCGACGGTGGTATCTCCTGGGGCCGCATGGAGCAGGTCTACAACACCNACCTCGCCAACTCCTGGGGCAACCTCGTGAGCCGCACGCTCAACATGAGCGCCAAGTACTTCGACGGGAGGACCCCCGCCATGTCCGAGGGCTGGGACACCGTCGAGAGCCCGCTCTCCCAGGTGGCCTCCGGNCTCGTGGACCGCTACCTCGAGGCCATGTACCGCTTCGCCTACGACGAGGGCGCCGCGGCCGTCATGGAGCTCGTGCACGCGGCCAACCACTACATCGAGGACATGGAGCCCTGGAGCCTGGCCAAGGACCCGGCGCGCGCCGACGAGCTGGCCTTCGTCATCGGCTCGCTCGTGGAGGCCATCCGCGTCTCGGCCCATCTGCTCGCCCCGCTCATGCCCACCACCTCCGCCGAGGTGCTGCGCCGCCTGTCCGCCGGGGACGAGGTGGGCACCTGCGACCTCAAGGCCGCCTGCGCCTGGGGCGGCTTCGCCCAGGGCGCCCCGGTGACCAAGGGCGACGCGCTGTTCCCGCGCCTCGTGGCCGAGGGCGCCGCCCAGAAGGGCGACAAGGCCAAGGCCGCCAAGGGGGGCAAGTGAGCTTCTCGCCCCTGGCAAGCCCCGGCGCCACCCGCGCGGTGCTCGAGGCCCACGGCCTGGCCACCAANCACCGCCTGGGCCAGAANTTCCTGGTGAANGACCACGTCATCGGCAGGATCCTCGACCTTGCCGAGCCCTCCCCCGACGACCTGTTNTTCCAGGTGGGCCCGGGCATCGGCACGCTTACCTGCGCGCTGCTGCCCCGGGCGGGGGCCGTGGTGGCCGTGGAGGCCGACCGCTCCCTCGCCCCGGTGCTCCGGGCCACGTGCGCCGCCTGGCGCGACAGCTTCGCCCTCGTGCTCGGGGACGCCCTCCGGGTGGGGGCCGACGACCTCCGCCGCGCCGCCGCCTCCCTCGGCCTGGCCGGCGTGCCCACGGACCCCACCATGCTCGTGGCCAACCTGCCCTACCAGGTGGCGGCCACGGTGATCCTGGATACTCTGCAGCAGATGCCCTCCGTGGGGCGCTGCGTGTGCATGGTGCAGAAGGAGGTGGCCGACCGCATCTCGGCCGTGCCGGGCACGAAGGCCTACGGCGCCTACNCCGTCAAGCTGGGGCTCTACGCGGAGGTCACCGGGCGCTTCGAGGTGGGCCCGGCCAACTTCATGCCTCCCCCGCACGTGGACTCCTCCGTGGTGCGCCTGGACCGCGTGCGGCCCTGCNACCCCGCCACGGGCGAGCCGCTCACGGACGCCCAGCGCGCCCTCTGCGCCGGGGTGGTGGACGCCGCCTTCGCCCAGCGCCGCAAGACCATCCGCAACTCCATGGGCGCCCGCGGCTTCGACAAGGACGCCGTCGACGCGGCCCTCGCCGCCGTCGGGATCCCGGGCACCCGCCGTGCCGAGACCCTCTCCGTGGCCGACTTCGTCGGCCTGGCCCTCGCCCTCGAGGAGGCTTCATGAGCGCCATAGACGACCTGCTCGACGACGGCGAGCTCTTCCGCGACCAGAAGGGGCGTCCGCGCCCATGGCCGCGCCCCCTCGCGCCCCTGGCCGACACCCACGGCCACCTCACGGTCTTCCGCGGCCACGACCCGGCCCGCGCCGTGGCCCGCGCCGCCCTGGCCGGCGTGCGCCTCCTCGTGGTGCCGGCCGACCCCACCGAGGACGCCACGGACGCCCGGGCGTTCCTCCGCTCCCTCGACGGGTGNGTGGAGGGTGCGCGCTCCCTGCTCGCCGCGGCCGCAGCGGAGGGGCTCGTGCCGCCGGCGTTTCCCGGCGCCCCCGACCTCTGCGACAACGTGCGCGTGGTGGCCGGCATCCACCCCTACGGCGCCGCCCGGGCAGACGACGCGGCCATGGCGAGCCTCTCGGAGCTCCTGGCCGACCCCCGCTGCGCGGGCGTGGGCGAGATAGGCCTCGACTTCACCTGCGACGTGCCCGTGGACGTGCAGCGGGACGTCTTTTGCCGCCAGCTGCGGTTGGCCCGCGAGCTCGCCGTGCCCTGCGAGCTGCACATCCGGGACGACCGCGACGACCCGGCGGCCGCCGCCCACGCCATGGCCCTCGAGGTCCTCGACGAGGTGGGGGTGCCCGAGGCCGGGGTGGACCTCCACTGCTACACGGGCGACCCGGCCGTGATGCGCCCCTTCGTGGAGCGCGGCTGCCTCGCGGCCTTCGGCGGCGCCGTCACCTTCAAGTGCTCCGACGAGATCCGCGACGCCGCCTGCGCCTGCCCCCTCGGGCAGATGCTCACCGAAACCGACTCCCCCTACATGGCGCCGGTGCCCCTGCGCGGCTTGGAGTGCGAGCCGGCCATGGTGTGCCTCACGGCCCGCTGCCTCGCCGACGTGCGCGCCGAGTGCGGCGTCTCCGACCCGGCCGAGACCTACGCCGCGCTCTGGAAAAACGCCGCCCGGCTCTTCCCCCGCTGACCGCCCCTCCCTTTTCCGCTAGAATCCACACCACCCCCTCCCACCTGCCGAGGGGGTGGTGTGCATGGACGTCTCCGCAGGCCTCGCGGGTGCGGCCGAACTGGCCCGGGACCTGCTCTGGCCCGCCCGCTGTGCCGGGTGCGACGGCCCCGGCAACTTGCTCTGCGATCGCTGCCGGCTCAGGCTTCCTTGGATAGACCAGCGCTTCTGTTGCCCCGTGTGCGGTGCGCCCGGGGGCTGGCTCGTGTGCACGGAGTGCGACGGCTCGTGGGAGACAGAGGCCTCCGTCTCGGCCTTCTCCTTGGAAGGGCCCGCCTCCCGCATGGTCAAGGTGTACAAGGACGGCCACGAGCGCCGGCTCGCCCCGGTGCTGGCCGCCGCGTGCGCCTGCGCTCTCGACGAGGCCTCGGCTTGGGACCGCGGCCGCGTGGACCCGGGTTCGCTGGACGCCCTGTGCTTCGTGCCCTCCACGGCCGAGGCGTTCCGGCGCCGCGGGTTCGACCCCATGGCCGACGTCGCGGCGTGCCTCTCCGCCATGGAGGGCGTCCCGCTGGNCGACGCGCNCTTCNGTNGCCACGCCGCCGACCAGCGCTCGCTGGGGAGGGGGGAGCGGGCCGCCAACGTGGCCGGGACGTTCTCGTGCGCCCAGGACGTGTCCGGCTGNCGCCTGCTCCTCGTGGACGACGTGATCACCACCGGCGCCTCGGTGCGCGAGGCGGCCCGGTCTCTGCTCGCCGCCGGCGCCGCGGGCGTGTGGACCGTTTCCGTGGCCCGCACGTGGTGATTATCGGACAGCGTTCAGCCGATGGTATAGTTCCTAACGTCTTTGCCGGGTCTGTGGTTGCGGGCGCCACTCACAGGGCGTCCTAGTCCATGGCAGACGAGGCCANAGGGATCCACGTAAGCCGCCGCGTGCGCGCGGCGGCGATNACGGCTCGTCCTAGAAGTAAGCCGCACCTCCCGTCAACCGTCTGCGGGGNCCCATNGCCNCNCGGGGGAGAGGGCGGGTAGTGAAGGCGCCGCGGCGTCCGAGCGAGAGCCCCCGTGCGCGAGTGTGGGGTCGAAGACCAGGTCAGCCGGCAGAGACGGCCCGGGGCCCACGACCCGGGTACTTGACAACGACAGGAGGAGCCCATGTCCCCCGCCCGATCCAAGGCCCTTGGGGCCGTCCTCGCCCTCGTGTTGGCGACACCCCTCGGCGGATGCCAGGCGCCGGTCACCACCACCGTGGACGAGGCCCAGGCCCTGCGCAGCGCCCAGGCCCAGGCCCAGGTGTCGGTGGCACCCCCCGTCATCCAGCGGGACGGGGTGCTGAGGGTGGCCGTGCTCGCCAGTGCCGGCACGCCCCATGTCATGGAGGCCGCGGACGGCACGCTCCAGGGCATCGACGTCGACGTGGCGGCGGCCCTCGCCCAGCAGATGGGTCTCTCCCTCGACCTCGTGTGCGCCCCCTCCGTCGAGNACGNCTCGGNCCAGGGGGCAGACGTGGTACTGGGGGTGGGCGCCCAGGACGGCACCGGCCTGTCGGTGGTCTCCAGCTACATGGAGGAGGCCGTGGGGGTCTTCGTGGGCGACGACCAGGGCCCCTTCGACCTCCAGGACGTCCTCGGCCGTGGGGTGGCCGTGGTCCAGGGGTCCCCGGCCCAGCTCGCCCTGGCCTCCGTGGACGTCCTCGCGACGGCGGGGCGCCCCTACGACGACATCGACTCGGCCTTNGNGGCCCNGGAGCAGGGCGAGGTGGCCTGTGTCGCGTGCTCGGCCTACGAGGGGGCCTACGTGGCCCTCGAGCACCCCGCCGTCGACCTCCTCGGCACCGTCGACGTGCCGAGGTTCGTGGGGGCGGGGGTCGACCCGTCCAACGACGCCCTGGTGGCCGCGGTCCAGGAGGCCCTGGACGCGGTGGGGTCGAACGGCGTCCTGAGCGTCATCCGAAGCCGGTGGGTGGGCGACCTGCCCGTCCTCGGCGCCGACTCCCTCATCGAGCTCGCGGCGTCCGGCGGCCTTGCCGACGCCTCGGGCTCTGCGACGGACCCAGGCTCCGACGGTGCCTTCTCGGTGCCGTCCCCGGGGTCGGGCGACGGGTCCTCGGCCGGCTCCAACGCCGTCACGTCCATCGNNTGACCCTTCGCCGCCCCATCGGGCCCGCCGGCCGTGTTCTTCTGCTGTCGACGATGTTTTCATGGGAGTTTCAGAAGTAAACGGGTATAGGAACCGCAGCAACACGGCGGCCCGGCCGCTAAGACCCTGGCAACCTACGAGAAGGGATCCACCATGGCAATCACCGTCTATGGACGCAANANCCNGGNCACCGACGCCCTGCGCGACCACGCCGAGCAGAAGGTCGGCGACGCCCTCAAGGTCTTCGNCATCAAGCCCCTCACCGNCGACGTCGCCCTGCGCGTGGAGCACTACAAGAGCGGCATCAACGAGCACATCTGCGAGGTCACCGTGCGCGTGCGCGGCACGGTCATCCGCGTCTCCAGCGCCGGCGACGACATGTACGCCGCCATCGACGAGGCCGCCCGCATGGTCACGCGCCGCATGCGCAAGTACAAGACCAAGGTCGTCGAGCGCCGCCAGCGCGCCGGCCGTGCGGAAGGCATGGAGACCGTCCAGGCCAACACCGCCTTGGAGGCGGAGGTGCTCGGCGACGAGGCCGAGGCCGACGAGGAGCTCGTGCGCACCAAGTACATCGAGTACACCAAGCTCACCGAGGAGGATGCCCTCGTTCAGGCCGACCTCCTGGGCCACGACTTCTTCGTCTTCCGCGACATGGTCACCGGCAACGTCCATGTGATCTACCACCGCAGGAACGGCGGCTACGGCATCCTCAAGCCCGAGGACGAGCGGGAGGGTTGAGTCCCTCGCCATCATCGGCGGCACCGGCGGGCGCCGACCCCACGAGGGGCCGGCGCCCGCATCCGTGGGGGTCTTGGGCCGCCGTCGCCCCGGCGGCGCCCAACGGGTAAAATCAAACGCTGTTTGCCTATGAACGGGAGGGCCCTGTGACCACCGACAACGCTGATACCGTCCCCACCAAGGGGCAGGCCAAGGCCGAGGAGCGCGCCCGCAAGGAGGCGGAGCGCCAGGCCCGCAAGGAGGCCGACGCCCNGGCCGAGGAGCGCCGTGAGGCCGATGAGCGGGCCCGCGAGGAGCATGTGCGCCGCTTCCGCAGCAGCCGCAACAACGTGCACATCATCGTCGACTCGTGCGGCGACTTCGACCCTGCCATCGCCCAGGCCCTCAACGTCGAGGTGGTCGGGTTTCCCTATGTGGTGGACGGCGAGGAGCGCACCGACGACCTGTTCCAATCGGTGACGGCCAAGGAGTTCTACGACTCCATGCGCCGCGGCACCTACCCCACCACGAGTGCCGTGACCCCCGGCCACTACTACGAGGTCTTCAAGCGCGCCGCCGAGCAGGGCAAGCCCNCCATCTACCTCGGGTTCACCGAGGCCCTCTCCNCGTCGGNGCGGGCCGCCGAGGAGGCCGCCCAGATGGTGCGCGACGAGCACCCCGGCTTCCGGCTGGCCGTCGTGGACAACCGCTGCCCCTCGGCCGCGGCCCAGCTGCTGGCCATCGAGGCCGTGCACCAGGCCAACCTCGGCGCCTCCTTCGACGACCTCGTGGCTTGGGTGGAGGAGGCCCGCAACTTCATCCACGGCTTCTTCACCCTCGACAGCTTCGACGCCCTGGCCCGCGGCGGCCGTATCCCCGCGTCGGCCGCGAGCCTCGGCGGCAAGCTCGACATCAAGCCGGAGCTCTCCTACGACCCGTCGGGCGCCCTCACCTTCAAGCGCATGTGCCGCGGCCGCAAGAAGGCCATCCGCGCCATCGTGGAGGACTTCCGCGACGCGAGCGACGGCGAGCGCTCCATGCCCGTGGGCATCGTCACCGCCGACGCCGAGAAGGACGGCGACTGGCTCGAGGGGCTGCTGCGCAAGGAGAAGGGCTGCGAGGACATGATCGTGGTACGCAGCTCGGTCTCGCCGGTCATCGGCAGCCATGTGGGCCCGGGTATGGTGGCCCTCGTCTTCTGGGGCCGCGACCGCCGCGAGCACGGCTCGCTCTCGGAGCGCATCGCCTCCAGGGTGGGCGGCCGGCGCACCAAGGACCGCTGAGCCCGACCGGCCCCGTCGCCTTCGAGGGGGCGGGGCCCGATTCCCAAGAGAGGTACTGGATGAGAAAGATCGAACGCATCGGCTTCGTGGGCTGCGGCATCATGGGTGCCCCCATCGCCCGGCACCTCCTCGAGGCCGGCTTCGCCGTGAC
>NZ_CAJMXC010000085.1:0-8039 GCF_905219715.1 Olsenella sp. CU969 | reverse complement strand
CAGCGGGTTCGTGCCGCTGCGCCTCGCGGGCGGCCGAGCGCCGCTGGCGCCGGCGGTCCTGGCGGCGCCAGCCCTCGGCGCATGGACCGTGTGCCCGGCCCTGGCCGGCTTCGCGCTGGAGCCCGCCGCCGCAGCCGGNACAGCGGCCGCCGCGTCCGTCGTCACCTGGGTGGTCACCGGTCAGGGGGCGCTCTGGTCGGCGGACCCCGCCACCGTGGCCCAGGCCGTCGCCTCCGTGCCGGCCGCCCTGGCCTCGCCGGGCCCCTGGGCGGCCGCGGCCTTCTCGGCAGGGGCGGCGGCACTCGCCTCGGCCACGGGGCGCCGGGGGTCCGAGGGCACCGCGGCGGCGGGACAGGTGCTCGCGCTCGTCGTCACGCTTGTGGGCTGCTCCCTGGCGGGGGGTCTGGATTTTGGCGGGATATGGGGCGCACCGTCGGGCGCCCCCATGGGCCTTGCGCTAGGCTCTACGGTACTTATGATCGTCGCGATCACGTTGTTCGGGCCTCCCGAATTGCGTCGGGAAGGGNAAGACCGTGAANTTTCTTAACGTGTTCGAAGAACGTATAGCAGGCATCTTCGGATCGTCGTCCCAGGCCGCAGCACCCCTCTCCTTCAAGAAGCTCGCCAAGAAGGCCTCGTCGGAGATGGAGAACGAGACCTACGTCATCAACGGCGTGGACACCGCGCCGGCACTCTTCACCGTGCTCGTGTCGCAGGCGGACGACACCGCCATGCGCCCGCTCTACGCCAACCTCACCGAGGAGACGGCCCTGTTCCTGGAGGCCCACGCCCAGCGGCGCGGCTACACCTTCGTGGGCCAGCCCCTCGTGCGCTTCATGGTGGACCCCGCCCTCAAGCACGGGAAGTTCTCGGTCTTCGCCGAGAACGTGGACGCCCGCACGCTCGACCGCCTGCGCGAGGAGGAGCGCGCCTACACCGGCGCCCCCGCGGGCCAGTCCCGGCCCGAGCCCCAGGCCGCCGACCTCGACCTCGGACTCGGGCCCATCGGCACCCCGGCGGCCGACCCCTCCCAGGACGGCCTGGACGTCATGAGCCCCGACACCGTGCTCGACGTCGTGGAGGACGCCTACGCCATGGGACACGACCCTGCGGCGCCCCTGCCCGCCGGCTACCGCAGACCGGGCACGCCCGTACCCCCGGCCCAGCCCCGCGCCGGCTACATGGGCTCCGTCTCTCCGTCCGACGAGGTGCGCGCCCAGCAGGCCCGTGCCCGCCACGACGACCAGCGCCTCGCCGCGCCGGCGCCCGTCCCTGCCCCCGCGCCGGCCACCCAACGCCGCAACGTGCCCCTGGTGAACCCCCACGCCAACCAGCGCCCGACCTCCACGCCCGTAGGCGCCCTGCTCATCGACCGTCAGTCGGGCCGCACCTACTCCTGCACCTCCGACCGCTGCGTCATCGGCCGCGAGCGCACCACCGGCGGCATCGTCCTGCGCGACCCCAACGTCAGCCGGCGCCATGCCGAGCTCTCGCACCACGGGTCCGGCTGGACCATCACCGACCTCAACTCCACCAACGGCACGCTGGTCAACGACGTCGACGTCGACCAGTGCGCCCTTCGTGACGGCGACCTGATCACCCTCGGCCTCACGAACCTCGAGTTCCGGGAGGGCTGATGATCGACATCGTCCTGTTCGCGGGCCGTATCCTCNTGNTGGNGNTGCTCTACCTCTTCCTNTTCGCNGTCATGCNCNCCGGCATCGGCCTGGTGAAGGGGCAGCGCAAGGACTCCGCCATCTGGACCCTCGACCTCGAGAAGGGTCCCCGCAACCTGCGCGGCCTGCACGTGGACATGCTGGGGCCGGTGGTCATCGGCCGCTCCCCCAGCTGCGACATCGTCATCGACGAGNCCTTCGTGAGCGCCAACCACGCGCGCCTCACCATCCAGGGGCCCGCACTGGTCCTCGAGGACCTCGAGTCCACCAACGGCACCATGGTCAACGGCCGCACCGTGACCGAGCNNGTGANCCTGCGCGACGGCGACGACCTCCAGGTGGGGGACGCCGTCCTTAGGGTGAGCCGCCGATGACGGACGAGCAGCACCTGCCCGTGCCTGCGAGCGTCACCCAGGCCACGGCCCCCTCCCGACCCATGCTCGACCTCGAACGCAGGCCCGGATCGGACTCCGAGTCAGGGTCCGACCGGCGCCTCGCGTGGGGGTCCCGCTCGGACGTGGGCCTCATCCGCGACCACAACGAGGACTCCTACCTCTGCCGGCCGCCGCTCTTCGCCGTCTCGGACGGCATGGGCGGCCACGCCGCCGGCGAGGTGGCCAGCTCCATCGCCATCCACACCATCGCCAAGGAGGCGCCCGCCACGGCGGATTCCGCCCAGCTCGGCGCCGCCATCGAGGCGGCCAACATGGACGTCCTCACGGCCCCCGAGACCGGGCGGGGCCGCGAGGGCATGGGCTGCACCGCCACGGCGTGCATCATCGAGGACGACCGCATGGCCGTGGCCCACGTGGGCGACTCACGGCTCTACCTGCTGCACAAGGGAGCCCTCGTGCGCGTGACCCACGACCACTCCTTCGTGGAGGAGCTCGTGGACGCCGGCGAGATCACGGNCGACGNGGCCNGCGTGCACCCCTCGCGCTCCGTCATCACCCGCGCCCTGGGCTCCGACCCCGACATGTACGCGGACCACTTCACCATCGGCGTCGAGGCAGGCGAGCGTGTGATCCTGTGCTCCGACGGCCTCTCGTCCATGGTCACGGACGCCGAGATCGAGGACATCTNCGTCANCTCGGCGAGCCCCCAGGTCTGCGCCGACGCCCTCGTGTCGGCCGCCCTCATCGCCGGCGGCCACGACAACGTGACCGTCATCGTGGTGGACATCAGGAACGACGGCAAGGAGGACATCCGCCGCCGCGGCCGCCGCCGCGCGGTCCTGGCCTGGGNGGGCGTGCTCGCGGCCTCCCNGGCCGTGGNGGCCGTNGTGCTCTCCCTCTTCATCAACAGCACGTTCTACCTCGCCCCCTCCGGCGACACCGTGGGCATCTACCAGGGCATGGAGGGGGACTTCCTCGGAGTGCCCCTCTCCCACCTCGTGGAGGAGNCCGACGTCCCGGTGGCCTCGCTGCCCGAGGCCGTGCAGAGCCGCCTTTCCGAGGGCATCTCCGTGGAGTCCGAGGACAAGGCCCGCACCACGGTGGAGGACTACCGCCGCCANANCCAGGAGGCCGCCGACCAGGCCAAGGAGACGGCCGACACGCTCAAGAGCTCCGGCGACCAGGGAGGTGCCGCATCATGATGGGACACGTCTCCGCCTACGCCCAGGAGCGCCTCGAGCGCGGGGCCAACCGACGCACCACCGAGCTCCTGCTCCTCTGCGCCGGCGCCGTCCCTGTACTGCTCATCTACGCCATGTACGTGGTGGACACCGGCGCGACCCTCTCCTTCGAGACCGTGGCCGTGCCCATCTGTCTGTTCGCCGCCTTCGCCGCCGCGCACCTGGCCGTGCGCATGTTGGCCCCCGGGGCCGACCCGGCCATCCTGCCCATCGTCTTCGTGCTGTCGGGCATAGGCATCACGTTCGTCACACGCCTGGCGCCCACGCTGGCCATGAACCAGGTGACCTGGCTGTTCCTCTCGGTGGCGGCCATGGTGGTCACGCTGTTCGTGGTGCGCAACCTCGACGAGCTGGCCGACTACAAGTTCACCATCGGCATCATCGGCGTGGCGCTCATCCTGCTGCCCATGGTCTTTGGCACCGAGCAGGGCGGCTCCAAGTTGTGGCTCAGGCTGGGTTCCTTCTCCTTCCAGCCCGGCGAGCTGGCCAAGATCGCCATCGTCCTGTTCCTCGCGAGCTTCTTCGCAGCCAACCGCGAGCTCCTGAGCGTGTCGAGCCGCAAGATCGGCCCGCTCACCCTGCCGCGCCCGCGCATGCTCGCGCNGGTGCTCTGCATGTGGGGCCTGTCGCTGCTCATCGTGGTCTTCGAGCGCGACCTCGGCAGCGCCCTGCTCTTCTTCACCATCTTCGTGGTGATGATCTACGTCACCACGGGGCGCGCCAGCTACGTGCTCATCTCCGTAGCCCTGCTCGCCGCGGGCGCCGTGGGCTGCTACTTCCTGTTCAACCACGTGCGTGTGCGCTTCAACATCTGGCTCGACCCCTTCGCCGACGCCCAAGGCGGCGGCCTCCAGATCGNNCAGTCGCTCTACTCCCTGGCCGACGGNGGCCTCTTCGGCGCCGGCGTGGGCCGTGGCATGCCCCGCCTCATCCCGGTGGTTGAGTCCGACTTCATCTTCTCGGCCATTGGCGAGGAGATGGGCCTGCTCGGCGGCAGCGCCGTCCTCCTGCTGTTCATGCTGTTCGCCGTGCGCGGCTTCGCCACGGCGGCGCGCGCCAAGAGCGACATGGCCGCCTTCACCGCCACGGGCCTCACCACCTCGGTGTGCTTCCAGGCCTTCCTCATCGTGGCCGGCGTCACCAAGTTCATGCCGCTCACGGGCGTGACGCTGCCCTTTATGAGCCAGGGCGGCTCGTCGCTGCTCGCCAGCTTCATCATCGTGGGCCTGCTCCTGCGCTGCGGCGACCAGGGCACGGGCCACAACGTACTGGTGAGCGGCTCGGGCGTGGCCGGCTCCACCGTCACCCCCGCGCTCCACGCCAACGGCGTGTCGCAGGTGCACGACGCCCTCAAGGACAGCCCCTACGCCATGGTGAGCTTCGGTATGGAGNCACCCGAGTCCGGCGTACNCGGCCGCGTGGCCCTCTCGCACCGTCTCACGGCGCTCGTCACCTTCTTCACGGTGCTCTTCGCCCTGCTCATCGCCAACCTCACGTTCATCCAGGTCATCAAGGCCGGCGACTACCAGTCCATGCCGTCCAACAACCACACCATCGCCCGTTCGGCCAAGGTGCAGCGCGGCGCCATCATCACGTCGGACGGCGTGACGCTGGCGGAGTCGCTCAAGCAGTCCGACGGCACCTACGTGCGCAGCTACCCGGCCGGCAACCTGGCCGTGCACACCGTGGGCTACCTCTCCACCCAGTACGGCGCCACCGGCATCGAGAGCACCATGAACAACGCCCTCACCGGCCACGCCGACCACTCCAGCTGGCAGGGGGCCATGAACTCCCTCGCCGGCATCGAGCAGCCCGGCGACTCCGTGGTGCTCACCATCAACTCCAAGATCCAGCANGTGGCCGACGAGGCCCTCGCCGGCCGGGTGGGCGCTGTCGTGGTGCTCGACCCGTCCACCGGCGCCGTCCTGGCCAAGTCGAGCGCGCCCACCTACTCCTACGACGACCTCGCCGCAGCCATCACGGGGGCCAGCGGCAACGGCGCCCTCGTCGACCGCACCACCCAGGCCCTCTACGCGCCCGGCTCCACCTTCAAGGCCGTGACGCTCTCGGCCGCCCTCAACTCCGGCGCGTTCACGCTCGACTCCACCTTCGACGCCCCGGCCTCCATGGACATCGGGGGCGCCGCGGTGACCAACGACGGCGACCGCGAGTACGGCACCCTCACCCTGCGCGAGGCCTTCGCCGTCTCGAGCAACGTGGCCTTCGGCCAGCTTGCCGTGCAGGAGGGCGCCGGTGAGCTCGTNAAGTACGCCNANGCCTTCGGCTACGACGGCTCCCTGGGCCTGGACTTCTCGTGCATCCCCTCCGTCATGGCCAACCCCGGCGACATGGNCGAGTGGGAGACCGCCTGGGCCGGCTGCGGCCAGCCCGTGGGCGAGCACGCCAGCGCCAACGGGCCCCAGGCCACCGTCATGCAAAACGCCGTGGTGGCGGCCGCCATCGCCAANGGCGGCGTGGTCATGAACCCCTACGTCGTCGACTCCGTGCTCTCCCCCGAGGNCACCCAGNTCTCAAAGACCGNCCCCAAGTCGCTCGGGCAGGCCATCTCGGCCGACACCGCNCGAGAGGTCACCGACGCCATGGTCTCCGTGGTTGAGTCGGGCACCGGCGGAGCGGCGTCGCTGTCGGGCGTCACGGTGGCCGGCAAGACCGGCACCGCCGAGACCGGCAGCGGCATCAACTCGCTCTTCATCGGCTTCGCACCTGCCGACAAGCCCACCCTGGCCATCTCGGTGTGCATCGAGGGGTCCAACGACGCGGAGGCCCGCGGCGTGGCGACCTCGATAGCCGGCAAGGTCATCGCCCGGACCCTCCAGATCCAGGCGGCGGCATGATGGAGACGACCGCACCACCCACGCACCACTGACAGACATCGACGGCACCAGGCACAAACGCAGTTAAAACAGGACACCGGCAGGGCGCCCACATCATCTCGAGCACCACGGCCCCGGCACGTACGGAACAGGAGCGGAATATGCCAGAGCGGATCCTTGGCGGACGCTACAAGGTACAGGGAAAGATCGGCATCGGCGGCATGNCCANGGTGTACCGCGGGACCGACGAGGTCCTGGGGCGCACGGTGGCCATCAAGACCATGCTGCCGCAGTACGCGGCNGACCCCTCATTCGCCGCCCGCTTCAAGCAGGAGGCCCAGGCGGCCNCCGCCCTCCAGAGCCCCTACATCGTGGGCATCTTCGACTGGGNCAAGGACGGCGNCACCNACTACATCGTTATGGAGTACCTGCGCGGCACCGACCTCAAGAGCGGCATCCGCACCCACGGCGCCCTCGACTCGCGCAAGGTGGCCCAGATCGGCTCCCAGATCTGCCAGGCCCTCTCGGTGGCCCACAAGCACGACATCATCCACCGCGACATCAAGCCGCAGAACATCATGGTGCAGCCCGACGGCACCATCAAAGTCATGGACTTCGGCATCGCCCGGGCCAAGAACAGCCACCTCACGGCCGACAACTCCGTTCTCGGCACGGCCCACTACGTCTCGCCCGAGCAGACCCAGGGCAAGCCCCTCGGTCCTACCTCCGACATCTACAGCCTCGGCATCGTCATGTACGAGGCCAGCTGCGGCAAGGTGCCCTTCGATGGGGACGACGCCATCTCGGTGGCTNTCANGNAGNTCAACGAGCAGCCTGTGCCGCCATCGCAGGTCAACCCCAACGTGGACCCGCAGCTCGAGACCATCATCATGAAGTGCCTCATGAAGGACCCGCAGGCGCGCTTCCAGACCGCCGACGAGCTGCGCCGCGCCCTCACCGACTACCTGGCGGGCCGCGTGGTCTCGGTCTCCAACAACGCCACCACGATGATCCCGGCCGGCCCCACCAGCCGCATGAACCGTACCGGCGGTACCCAGCAGATGAACCGCGTCTCCAACCCCTCCGGCGCCACCCGCGTGGCCGCCAAGGTGGACAGCGACGACGAGGACGACGAGCCCTCGGGCGGCGGCACCGGCAAGAAGGTGGGCATCGTCGTCGGCGTGATCGCAGCCATCGTCCTCATCGGCGCCATCGTGTACTTTGCCTTGGGCAACCAGAACGCCACCCAGTCGGTGCCCAACTACATCTCCATGACCCAGGACTCCGCCGTGGCGGCTATCGAGCAGACCGACTTCTTCCAGGTAGGCTCGGTGACCCAGGAGTACAGCGACACCGCCGAGGAGGGCACGGTCATCGGCCAGGACCCGCAGTCCGGCACCCTCCAGGAGCGCGGCCCCAAGATCAACCTCACCGTGTCCAAGGGCAAGAAGCCANCCCAGGAGGNGACGGTGCNGCCCCTCGNCNACATGACCCCCGACCAGGCCCAGGAGGCCCTCTCCAAGCTCGGCCTCGTAGCCAAGGCCGGCGACTCCGTGTTCAGCGACTCCGTGGACAGCGGCCNCGTGGTAAGCCAGTCCCCCGCCGCCGGCACCACCGCCAAGGAGGGCGACACGGTGACCTACNGCCTGTCCAAGGGCAAGGACTCCAAGTCGGTGCCCGACGTGCGCGGCTACTCTGAGTCCAGCGCCACCTCTACCCTGCAGAACGCGGGCTTCGCCGTGTCGGTGGGCAACTCGGTCTACAGCGACTCCGTCGACGAGGGCTGCGTCATCTCGTACACCCCCAACGGCGAGCAGCCCGCTGGCACCACCATCTCGCTCACCATCAGCAAGGGCCCCAAGCCGGCCCCGCAGCAGCCCACCACCCCCACGA
>NZ_CAJMXC010000084.1:0-8253 GCF_905219715.1 Olsenella sp. CU969 | reverse complement strand
GGCGCTTCTCAAGACCGTCAAGGCTCACCTGCACACCAAGGCCCTGGATGGCGAGCATGTCGAGCACCCTGTAAGTACTATCCGTGTTCACGGCACCCGAGGTGGTGACCTCTACCTGCACTCCGCCATGGCAAAAACTGCGCCTGAAAGCGGCTGAGGGTGCCCTCAGCCGCTTTCAGGCGCAGAAAAACCCGGAAGCGTTTGCCTATAAGCGTTTGCCGCGCCGCTCTAGCTGCGCACCTCGGCGCCCAGGGACTTGGAGATCTTGTTCACGAGCTTCTCCATGGCCNNCTCCACGTCGGCGGCCGTCAGCGTGCGGTCGGGGGCGCGGAACGTGAGTGCGAACGCCATGGACTTCTTGCCCGGCCCCACACGTACGGGGTCGCGGTAGACGTCGAACAGGCGGATATCGGCTAGGAGCCTGCCGCCGGCGCTCTGGATGCGCTGGACACAGGTCTCGTAGTCCATGTCCTCGTCCACCACGATGGCCAGGTCCTGCTCCACGCCGGGCAGCGTGGGGATGTCGCGGTAGGGCAGCTGGTCCTGGGCGTGGTCGAGGAGAGCGTCCTGGTCGAGCTCGAAGGCCACGACGTCGCGCTCGATGCCGAACCGCGCCAGCGNGCTCGGGTGCACGTTGCCCAGCCAGCCGATGCGCTGCTTGCCGCAGAGTACCTCGGCGGCGCGGCCGGGCTGCAGCCAGGGGTAGCGCTCGGGCTTGGCGGCCTTGAAGCGCAGGCGCTCCACCTTCAGCTGGCGGCAGAGCTCCTCCACGAGNCCCTTGGCGTCGAAGAAGNCNAGGGGCAGGGGCTTGCTGTCCCAGGTGTCGGGGCCCCAGGCGCCGCAGAGCACGGCGGAGACATAGCGGGGCTCGGCGGGCNGGGCGGCGTCGGGGCTGCCAAAGAAGACGCGGCCCTGCTCGTAGNGCATCACGTCGTCCACGCCGTGGNCCANGTTGTAGGCCACGGAGCGCAGCAGCCCCGGCACGATGCTGCGGCGCATCTCGCCCTGGTCGGCCGTCAGCGGGTTGAGGATGCGCACGGCCTGGCCGCGGCCGTCCTCGGCCATACCAAGGCGCTCGAGGTCGCCCGACTCGGCGAAGTTGTAGGTGAGGGTCTCGCAGAGGCCGCCGGCCCTGAGCGCCTCGCCCACGGCCTTGTCCAGGCGCTGGCGACGGGTGAGGCCGCCCGAGTGGTTGACGGCGCCGGGGATGGTGGGCTCGACCTCGCCCATGCCCCAGAGGCGGAGCACCTCCTCCACGAAATCGATCTCGCGCTCGAGGTCCGGGCGGGAGGTGGGGGGCACGACGTCCAGGTAGGCGCCCAGGCGCGACGGCACCACCACGCAGCCCAGGCGGGCGAGGCTCTCCACCATGAAGTCGGTGGGGATGTCCGCGCCGCAGAGCTCGCGCACGCGGGCCGGGCGCAGGGCGACGGTGTCGGCCTTCACGGGGTCCGGGTACACGTCCACGGCGCCGCGGGCCACCTCGGCGCCGCAGCAGGCCTCGAAGAGCGCGCACGCGATGGCGGCGGCCTCGTCGCAGCCGGCGGCGTCGACCTTGCGCTCGTAGCGGATGGAGGCCTCGCTCATGAGGCCGAGGTCGCGGCTCGTGCGGCTGGTGTGGCCGGGCGAGAAGCACGCGCTCTCGAGGAGGACGTCGCAGGTGGACTCCTCCACCTCGGAGTTCCCCCCTCCCATGACGCCGGCGAGCGCGATGGCCTCCCCGTTGCCGTCGGAGATCACGGTCATGTCAGGCGTGAGCTCGCGGTCCTGGCCGTCGAGGGTCACGATGTGCTCGCCGTCGCGGGCCGGGCGCACCACCACGGCGTGCCTGCCGTCCACCACGGGGACCTTGGCCAGGTCGAAGGCGTGGAGCGGCTGGCCGGTGAGGTACATGACGTAGTTGGTGACGTCCACCACGTTGTTGATGGGGCGGCTGCCGGCGGCCGTCACGCGACGGGCCAGCCACTCGGGCGACGGGCCCACCTTGACGCCGCGAAGCACGCGGGCGCAGTAGCGGCTGCAGCGCTCGGGGTCCTCGACGGCCACCGACACGGAGTCCTTGGTGGCGGGGCCTGCCTCGTGGCGAACGGCGGGCNGCTCGATGTGGGTGTCCTCGCCCAGGGTGGCGCCCACCTCCACGGCGAAGCCCGTCATGGACAGGCAGTCGGGGCGGTTGGGCGTGATCTCGCAGTCGAGTACCACGTCGGAGACGCCCAGGTNCTCGCCGGCGGGCACGCNCACGGGGGCGTCGTCGGGCAGCACCATGATGCCCTCGTGGTCGCCGGAGAGGCCGAGCTCGCGGGCCGAGCAGTTCATGCCCCACGACTCCACGCCGCGGAGCTTGCTCTTCTTGATCTTGACGTCGCCGGGCAGGACGGCGCCCACCATGGCCACCACNACATGCTCGCCGGCCGCCACGTTGGGCGCGCCGCACACGATCTGCAACGGCGCGGGGTCGCCGTTCCCGTCGACGTTGCGCATGCCCACGTCCACCATGGTCACGTGCATGTGGTCGGAGTCGGGGTGCGGCTCGCAGGACAGGATGCGGCCGGTGACCACGTGGTCGAGGTCCGCGCCCACCGGCTCCACCGCCTCGACCTCGGTGCCGGTGCGGACAAGCTCGGCGACCAGGTCCGACACATCGTCGGGCAGGTCGACCATGGTCTTCAGCCACTCGTAGGAAACTCGCATGGATACTGCCTTTCTCGCAGCTCGCTCATTGCATAAGGGGTCCAGGGGCTCAGAACTGCCGGAGGAAGCGCATGTCGCCGGTCATGAGCATGCGCAGGTCGGGGAGGTCGTAGCGCAGGGCCGCGATGCGCTCGGCGCCCATGCCGAAGGCGAAGCCGCTGTAGCGCTCCGGGTCGATGCCCGCGTAGCCGAAGACGTTGGGGTCGACCATGCCGCAACCCAGGATCTCGATCCAGCCTGTGTGGTTGCAGAACCGGCAGCCCTTGCCGCCGCAGACGCCGCAGGAGACGTCGAGCTCGCAGCTGGGCTCGGTGAACGGGAAGAAGTGCGGGCGGTAGCGGGTGGCGCGGTCGGGGCCGAAGAGCTCGCGGGTCATGTGGTCGAGCGTGCCCTTGAGGTCGCCGAAGGTGATGCCCTCGTCCACCACCAGGCCCTCGATCTGGGTGAACTGCGGCAGGTGGTTGGCGTCGGCCGTGTCCGGGCGGAACACGCGGCCCGGGCTGATCATGTAGATGGGCGGCTCCTCGGCCTCCATGGTGCGCATCTGCACCGGGGAGGTCTGGGTGCGGAGCAGCACGTCGGACACCGGCGAACCCGCGGACGGGTTCGTGGGGTCCTCCACGTAGAAGGTGTCGCGCGGCGAGCGGCTGGGATGGTCGGCCGGGGCGTTGAGCGACGTGAAGTTGTAGTACTCGGTCTCCACGTAGGGTCCCGAGGCCACGGTGTAGCCGAGGGCGATGAAGATGTCCTCGACCTCGTCGACGATCTGNCTGATNAGGTGCTCGGTGCCCACGTGGGGACGGCGCCCCGGCAGGGTCACGTCCACGGCGTCGGCCTCGATGCGGGCGGCGAGCTCGTCGGCCGCCAGCTGCTCGCGGCGCTCGGCGAGGGCGCCCTCGACCTCCTGGCGCACCTCGTTGGCGCGCTTGCCCACGAGGGGCCGCTCCTCGGGGGGCACGGTGCCCATGGAGCGGAGCACCGCCGTGAGGCTGCCCTTCTTGCCCGTCACGGCGACGCGCACGGCGTCCAGCGCCTCGAGGTCGACCGCCTGGGCGACCTTCTCCCGGGCCTCGGCCGCAATGCGGTCGAGCTCGTCGATCATCGACATGTCTCTCCCTCCCGGCCGGTCCCCCGGCCCAAACAAAAACCGCCCCTGGCTGACTGGGCCAAGGACGGACGGAATCCGCGGTACCACCTTGATTGACGCTTGAGTTTTCTCTCCCGAGCGACCACTCGTTTGGGCCCATGCCGTGGGCCTGACGGCTCCCCTACCGGGCGCGTCGGCGCCGTTCAGGTCGCGGCTGGTGGAGTGAACGTGGGGCCTCGTCGCGCGTGGGAGCCTCTCAACCTGGGGCTCCTTCTCTGTCCGCACGACACGCGGGGCCGCACCCTCTCCGTCATCGCCTTCGCAGCAGGATAGCACAGGAGGGAGGTGGCCGGCGCCTGTCAGTCGGAGCGGGGCACCCGCACGAGCTCCACGCCGGCGGCCTCGATGGCGGCCGCCACGGCGTCNTCCACGCCGTCGTCGGTGACCACGCAGTCCACCTTGTCGCCCAGGTGCATGGGCACCACGCCGCGGCGGGAGAACTTGTCGGACTCCGTGAGCNCCACGACGCGCTCGGCCTGGGCCGCCATGTCCACGACGGCCTGGGCGCGCATCNGNTCGCTGTTGGTGAAGCCCNNGCCGGGCACGTAGCCGTCCACGCCTATGAACAGGCGNTCCACGCAGTAGTTCTGGGCGCACTGGGCCACCATGGGCCCCACGTTCACCTGGGAGTCGTTCTGGTAGGCGCCGCCGAGCAGCACGGTCTTGGCCGCGGGCTCCCGACGCACGTAGCTGGCGATGAAGGCGGAGTTGGTGACGACGGAGACACCGCGGGCCGCCTGGGCGAGCCCCAAGGCGAGCAGGGCGCAGCACGAGCCCGACTCCACCATGACCGTCTCACCGTCCGCCACGAGATNGGCCGCGGCCCGGGCGATGGCGCCCTTGGTCTGGTAGTGGTAGGCNAGGCGGCCGTTGATGTCGTTGGGGCTGCCGAGCAGGGCGTAGCCGTGCTCTCGCTTGATGACGTCGCGGGCCTCGNGCTCGTCGAGGTCCTTGCGCATGGTGACCGACGACACGCCGAGCTCCCGGGCGAGCTCGGCCACCTCCACGCGCTTGCGCTCCGTGAGCACCTCGAGGATGCGGGCGTCGCGCTTTCCCANGGGCTCCTCCTTGGGNTGTGAACGTCGGTTTTGAACGCTCTTCTGAAAACGTTTCTATGTTATCAGGGTTTCGAACGAAGCCCAACTGGAAGCCAGGGCGAGGCGGCNCCTGGCATTNATTGAAATAATACTGACACGGGATGCCGTTTCAGATAAAATTGTGTCATGGATACCTTGGATCGCATCGCCGCCCACATCGACAAGACCGGTGGCCCCTCCCTCGACATGCAGCTGGCCACGGCCGTTTCAAAGGTCATATGTGACGGCATCCTGGGGCCGGGTGATGCCCTGCCCGACGAGCGCGAGCTGTGCGACGCCCTCTCCCTGCCGCGCTCCATCGTCCGCCAGGCCCTCGAGACCCTGCGCACCTCCGGGGAGATCTACCGCATGTCGGGGGTGGGCACCTTCGTGTCCCCCCAATACATGCGTCGCCAGCTGGGCAGCGTCTACAACTTCACCGACGCCGTGAGGGCCGAGGGCATGAAGCCGCGCTCCGAGGTCCTGTCCTTCGAGCGCACCTACCCGGCGGGCTTCTCGTCCCGGACCCTCGACCTCCCCACGGACCACCCGTCGATCTTCCGCATCGAGCGGCTGCGCCGTGCCGACGGCCTGGCCGTCTCCCTCGAGATCGAGCACATCCCCTGCTGGCGCTTCGAGGGCCTGGAGAAGGCCGACCTCACCGGGTCGCTCTACCGGGTCCTCGAGGAGGGCTGGGGCGTCGAGGTGGGGGACGCCGACGAGTACTACCAGGCGGTGCTGCTCACCAAGAAGGTGGCCGCCAAGCTCGGGCGCCAGCACCGCAGCGCGGCCTTCCGCATCGTGCGGGTCGTGCGCGACACCGAGGGGGAGGTCTTCGACATCACCGAGGCCTTCGTGCCCGCCGACAGCACGCGCCTGGGCGTGCACCTCGTGGGCAAGGGGTCCCCGGACGACTACCGCCTCCCCAACAGGCCCTAGGCGACAGGCCCCAGGCGCGGCCGGCCGCCGGCGCCCCCGGGCACGCACCGTCAATCCCACAGCATGCGGCTCATGACCTCGTCCTGCACCTCGCGGGGCAGGTCCACGANCACCGCCGAGTAGCCCGCCACGCGCACGAGCAGGTCGGGGTAGAGCTCGGGGCGGCGCTGGGCGTCCTCGAGCTGGCCGCGGTCCACCACGGTGACCATGAGCTGGCAGCCTCCGAGGGCGAAGTAGGTGTCGAACAGCGCGCGCACCTTGCCCGGGTGGTTGGAGAAGGCCTGGGGCGTGAGCTTGATGTTCTGCACGGAGCCCGCATGGAGCNCCGGGTCGNACCTGNCCAGCGACTTGAGCATGGCCGTGGGGCCGCTCCTCGCCGCCCCGGCCTGGGGGTTGTTGGCCGGGTTCATGTAGAGGCCGGCCGGGCGGCCGTCGGGGCTCGCGGCGGTCTGGAGGCCCCAGTCGGTGTTGGTCTGGTTGTTGGAGATGACGATGAGCAGGTAGCCCATGCCGGCGGCGCGCCCGCGGTCGCGCACGCCCCGGGCCACGTGCTCGTAGAGGCGGTCCGCCATGGCATCGGGCCCCTCGAGGTCGTTGCCGTACTNGTCGGCGGCCTTGAGGTCGGCCTGGATGCGGGCCAGGCGCGCGGCCTCGGCTGGGTCGGCGGACGTGAAGTCCGCGTCGCAGGCGGCCACAACCTCCTCCAGCGTGTAGCGGCCCTCGTCGAACACCAGGGTCTTGAGGGCCCAGAGGGAGTCGGAGGCGTTGATGTTGCCGTAGGTCTCGCAGGTGCCGCCCAGGATCTCCACGCCGCCGTCGAGCAGGGCCCGGCCGCGGCCGAGGCAGTCGTCGGTGAGCATGGAGGCGAACAGGAAGCCCACCTCGCGGTTCATCACCCGGTANCTGGCCGTCTGACAGCTCTCGGCGAGGTCGAGGTAGTGGTCGAGGAGGGCCGTGTAGTTGTCCCAGACGTCCTCGAAGGTGCGGAGCTCCGCCAGGNGGCGCACGGCCACGGGGCCGGCCTTCTGCACGCCGTCCTGGGGGTCCACGCCGCCGTGGAGGCTCATCTGCAGGATCTTGAGCAGGTTGACGAGGGTGTTGGGCGTGCCCACCGACTTGCCCTGGATCACGAACTCCGTGCAGCCGAAAGGCACGTACTGCTCGGCCACGGCGCGGGGCACGCCCATGGCGGCCCCCACGGCCGGCACCTCGACGTCGTCGTTGTAGAGCGTGGGGTAGGTGGCGCCCTCGGCGATGCAGGTGTAGGCGGCGTCCATGATGTCGGCGGGGGTCTCGCGGCAGAAGCGCAGGGTGAACTGGGGCTCCACGTAGCGGCAGTCGCGGCACACGCGCAGGGCGATACGGCAGAGACGGTCCGCCGCGTCGNGGTTGGGCCGGCCGTAGCCGCCCACGACGATGCGACCGTTCACGGTGGTGCGGCGGTTCTCGATCATGGTCCAGAGGCCGCGGAGCCACCGGTAGGCGTCGTCCTCGGTGATGCGGCCGGACCGGATGTCGGCCTCGAGGTAGTCGCCGAGCAGGACGTCCAGGCGGCCGTAGTTGATGCAGCCCGACACGAGGGCGTAGAGCCAGAAGAGCTGGAGCGCCTGGTGGAAGGTGCAGGGCGGCCCGTGGNGCACGNCGCGNAGGTCGTCGACCATGAGGCGGAGCTCGGCGGCGNGGCCCTGCTCGCGACTCCNGCAGCGGGCCAGGGCCTCCCCCACGAGCTCCACCTGGCGGTCGATGCAGGCGCCGAAGAGGTCGAGAGCGCGGCCGCAGGCGTCGCGGAAGTCTCCCCGCTCCCCCGAGGCCACGAGGTCGGCCATGCCGTCCACGCCCAGGCGCAGCAGCTTGCCGTAGTCGAGCATCATGCCCGAGAGGCGCGCCGTGGCCATGAAGGGGTAGCNGCAGTCGATGAANCGGCCCACGCAGGCGTCGTCGAGCACCTCGTCGCAGTAGAGGGCCTTGACGTCGTGGTCGCGCCAGTAGTCGAGCAGGGCGTCCACGCGGGCGCGTTCCCCCGGGGTCCCGAGCCGCTCCTTGAAGGCGCGGAGCTTGTGGAAGACGCAGTANTGCCCCACGCCGCCGAGCGACGTCACGCAGCCGAAGCCCAGCGGCAGGAAGTCAAGGCGGCCGGCGATGGTGTCGTCGTCGCCGATGGAGCGGAAGAGCACCGGGTAGATCACCTCGAGGCAGGCGACCTCGCGCTCGAGGCGCGAGAGGCCGCGCTTCGTGGCGTCGCGGTGGACGGCCGTGTAGCGCTCCATGACCGCCAGCTGCTCGGCGGGGGTCTTCTCGCAGGGGATGGGGCGCGAGACCTCGACGTTCTGGGCGCCCTCGACATCGGTGCGGGCCATGGTGCTCCTCCTCGGAAGCGGCGGGCGGGGTACGGGCCGCGGG
>NZ_CAJMXC010000083.1:0-8623 GCF_905219715.1 Olsenella sp. CU969 | reverse complement strand
CTCCGGGCCCGCACGAGATCGCCGTCCCCCACCCCCAGCCGCCCCGCGCTGCGGTCGTCCGGCAGCACGAAGAAGTCCCGCCGGATGCGCTCGTCGAGGGGCGTGACGGCCCCGAGGGGGTCCAGGCGCCCGTAGATGCCTACGAAGGAGGTCGTGGCGCGGGTGACGACGGTCTGCACCCGGGCCATCTTGCCGGGCCCGTGATGGGCCGGCGAGAGGGTCACACCCACGGTGTCACCGTTCATGGCCTCGCGGATGCCGCCCCGGGCCACCGGGAACGCGCCCTCCGCCGTCTCGACCTCGGCCACGCCGGGCCGGGCCACCCGGATGGTGCCGATGAGGGCGCTCCGGTGCTTGGGCCTGGTCTTGGGCGGCCTGCGCCGGTTGGAGCCCTTCCTGCCCTTGGCCATGGGAACCCCTCCTTCAAACAAAGCGGCCCNNGCTCAGCGCGGGCCGCACCTGTCGCTCTTGTCCGTTCTTACCCCATCTGGGGCGCCGGCGGCTACACCTTGAGGTAGCGACCCATGGCAATGGCCGAGCCGAACAGGCCGATCACGAGGCCCACCACAATCAGGATCACGTAGGTGAAGCCGACGATGGCCGGGTCGACCGCGATGGCCAGGAACTGCAGGCTGCTCTCGAGGCGCGGCAGCACCACGGAGATGACCAGCTGCAGGGCGCCGATGGACAGCAGCGCGCCGATCAAGGCCTCGAGGGCGCCCTCCATGAGGAAGGGCCCGCGGATGAAGCCGTTGGACGCGCCCACGAGGCGCATGATGGCGATCTCGCGGCGGCGGGCCGAGATGGCCAGGCGGATGGTGTTGTTGATGAACACGAAGGCCACGAAGGTGAGCATGATCACCAGCACCACGGCGATGACGCGGATGTAGTTGGCCACCGAGAAGAGGCGCTCGACGGTCTCCTGACCGTACTGCACCGAGGCGGCCGGGTTGTCGGTGTCGTCGCAGACCTCGGCGAACGAGGGATCGGCGATGAGCTTGTCGGCCGTGGCCGAGACCTGCTGCGGGTCGTCAAGCTTGATGACGAGGGAGGCGGGCACCGGGTTCTGGCCGTCCAGCGCGTCCACGGCCGCGGCCGCGTTCTTGTTGGACATGGTGGTGCGGTACTCCTCGAGGGCCTCGTCCTTGGANTTGTAGGTCACCGANTCGACGTTGTCCCAGCCCTGGACGGACTTCTGGAGNNCGTCCACCTTGTCCTGGACGGCGTCGTCGGAGAGGAACGCCTGGATGGTGACCTTGTCCTCCACGGAGCCCACCATGTTGTTGACGATGGAGCTGCCGAGGACGAAGACGCCGATGATGAAGAGCGAAAGGAAGATGGTGACCACGGCGCCGAGGGCCGTGGACAGGTTCCTGCGGAAGTGATGCCCGGCCTCGCGCAGGGAGTAGCCGAAGTTAGAGGGCGCCATAGTAGCCGTAGCCTCCCCTCTCCTGGTCGCGGNCCACATGGCCGGCCTCGAGCGCGATGACGCGCTTGCGCATGGAGTCGACCATCTCGCGGTNGTGGGTGGCCATGAGGACCGTGGTGCCGGTGCGGTTGATGCGCTCGAGCAGCTTCATGATGCCGAGCGAGATGGCGGGGTCGAGGTTGCCCGTGGGTTCGTCGCAGATGAGCAGCGGCGGGCGGTTGACCATGGCCCTGGCCACCGAGNCGCGCTGCTGCTCGCCGCCGGAGAGCTGGNCNNGGTACATGTCCATCTTCTCCTGCAGGCCCACGAGACGCAGCACCTCGGGGACCTGGGCCTTAACCACGGATCGGGGCTTGCCGATGCACTCGAGCGTGAAGGCCACGTTCTCGTAGGTGGTCTTGTCGGGCAGCAGCTTGAAGTCCTGGAACACGCAGCCGATCTGACGGCGCAGGTACGGGACCTTCCAGTTGCGCATGGTGGTGAGGTCCTGGCCGGCCACGATCACCTTGCCGCCGGTGGCCTTGAGCTCGCGGGTGAGCAGCTTGATAAAGGTCGACTTGCCCGAGCCGGAGTGGCCCACGAGGAAGACGAACTCACCGGGGTAGATGTCCAGCGAGACGTTCTCGAGGGCCGGTTTGTTGGGCTGCGCGGGATAGATCTTGGTGACGTCGCGCATGGAGATGGTCGGCGCGCCCGAGCGGTTGATGTGGCTCTCGTCCTCGTCGGTGGGACGCAGCGGCGCGAAGACGCTGGTGAAGCCGGGCTCGTTGGTGGGGTCGAAGGCGCTTTCGCGGGCGGGCGCGTGGGCCGTCTCCACGACGACGGGCTCGAGGCCCTCGTTCGCGGTGGGGGCCCCGTCGGCGGGCGCGTCCGCCGTGTCGGGGGCAGCGGGGCGCGTCGCCGGGGACTTCTCCGGCTCCGCATCCGGGCTGCGGAAGTGATTGGCCACGTGGTGCTCCTTTTGTCGTGCGTGTGTGACGTGCGCCCATAGCCTATCAGAGGCCGGGGTTGCCTATATGGCCTTTCATCGGATGGGCAGAAGGGACGGGGCGCCCCGGGCCTAACCCTGACGGGTGGCGATGAAATCCTCGAGGACGGCCTTGATCTCGTCCTTGTCGAGGATGTTGTCCACCGAGGCGACGTAGACGCCGTGGGTGTCCACCCTGTCGGCGAAGTCGGACTGCGTGAGGATGAGGTCGCCCNNGAAGTCGGCGATCGAGNCGAGNGACCCGTGCTGGGTCACGATGGGGAGCTCGTTCTCCTTGATGACCTGGTCGGCTTTGATCTTGAGCATCATCGAAGAGCCCATGCCGGCCTTGCACGCAACGAGCGCCTTGTACATCTCGAATCTCCTTATCCGCCCGGTCACGACCGCCGGGCCATGGCCCATTCCAAAGGGCATGCCTTATACACATCGTACCCACGGTAGCGCCAAAGAAGCCCGACCACCGCATTTCCAGAGGGTCAGTGATGCCCCATGCCCTCGAAGCCCTCGCCGAACGCCTCGTGGACCTCGGAGATGATCATGAGCGCCTCCGGGTCGGCGTCGGAGACGATCTCCTTGAGCATGCCCACCTCGCGGTTGGACAGGATCACCAGGAGCATGGGCTTGGGGTTGCCCGACCACACACCCCGGGCCGAGACCTCTGTGCAGCCGCGGCCGAGGGAGTACATGACCGCGTTGGCGATCCGGTCGTGGTTCTGGGAGATNATCCAAGCCGCNCNCTCGCTCCTCGGGCCGTCGATGACGGCGTCGAGGACCCGGCACATGAGATANANCATCACCATGGCGTACAGGGCGTTGGAGAGCGAGAAGACCGGGATGGAGACCAGCACGATGANGGCGTCCANGACCACCGACGCGGTGCCCACGGGCACGCCGAGGCGGCGGTTGGCGAGCTGGGCCACGATGTCGGTGCCGCCGGTGTTGCCGCCGGTGCGAAAGACGAGGCCCAGGCCCACGCCGCAAATCACGCCGCCCCACAGGGCGCAGAGCAGGAGGTCGCCCCCGCCGAGGGGCGGCACCACCGGGGCGAACAGGTCGATGAACAGGGAGCTCGCGACGATGCCGCCGATGGTGCGGGCGGCGTAGCGCAGGCCGCCGGTGCGGATGACCGGGATCATGAGCAGGCCGTTCATGACCAGGGTCTGGGTGCCCACAGGAAGGTAGAGGCCGTGCTCGGCGCCTACGGCGTAGATCACCGTGGCAAGGCCCGTGACGCCGCCGGCGGCCAGGCCCTCGGGCACGGCGAAGGCGTCCACGCCGAAGGCGTAGAGGGCCGATCCCACGACGATGAGGACGACGTCGCGCGCGACCCTCCTGACATCGACCCCGCCGCCCATGGAACCCCCTACTCCGCCTGCTGAGACACCGCCCACCGATGATACCCGACGATGAACTGGTCAAGGTCCCCGTCGTCGAGCACCGCCGACACGTTGCCGGTCTCGATGCCGGTGCGGGTGTCCTTGACCAGCTGGAAGGGATAGAGCACGTAGTTGCGGATCTGGTTGCCGAACGAGATCTCGTGCTTGGGGCCGCGCAACTCGTCGAGCTCGGCCTCCCGCCTGGCCTTCTCCTGCTCGTAGAGGCGGGCCTTGAGGATCTGCATGGCGCTGGCCTTGTTCTGGATCTGGCTGCGCTCGTTCTGGCAGGTGACCACGATGCCCGAGGGCAGGTGGGTGATGCGCACCGCGGAGTCCGTGGTGTTGACGCCCTGGCCGCCGGGGCCCGAGGCGTGGTAGACGTCGATCCTGAGGTCGGAGGGGTCGATCTCGACCTCGATGTCGTCGGGGAGCACCGGGAGCACCTCGACGCCCGCGAAGGTGGTCTGGCGGCGCTTCTTNNCGTCGGTGGGCGAGATGCGCACGAGGCGGTGGACGCCCTGATCGGCGCGGAGCATGCCGTAGGCGTTCTTGCCGCTCACGGTGAACGTGGCTCGGTCGAGGCCGATGACGTCGCCCGCAGGGGCGTCGTTGACGTCCACCTTCCAGCCGCGGCGCTCGCAGTAGCGCAGGTACATGCGGAAGAGCATCTCCGTCCAGTCCTGGGCNTCGAGGCCGCCCTGGCCGGGCGTGACGGTGACGATGGCGTCGCCGTGGTCGAGGTCGTCGGTGAACCAGCTGGAGAGCTCGAGCTNCGAGAGGCTCGAGGAAAGCCTNTCGGCCAGGGCCTGGGACTCCTCGCNCAGGCCGTCGTCGNCCATCTCGTCGCCGAGCTCGAGGGCCGCCTGGGCGTCCTCGAGCAGCGAGCGGGCGGCCTCGAAGGCCGCCACGTCGTCGCGGTCGCGGGCCAGGGCCTCCATGACGGCCCTGGCGCCGTCGGCGTCATCCCAGAACCCGGGGGCCGCGCTCTCCCGCTCGAGGCGGGCGATGCGCTCGCGGGTCTCATCGAGGTGCAGATAGCCCTCGACCTCCTCAAGGCGCGCCGAGAGGAGGCCGAGGTCCGCCGTGGTGGCTTCTTCGCTCACTTAGTGCTTCTTTCCGTGGCAGTTCTTGAACTTCTTGCCCGACCCGCATGGGCAGGGGTCGTTGCGGCCCACGCCGGCGTAGGGGTCGCCGGACTCCNCCTTGACGTAGGGGCGGGGCTTGGCCGGNTCGCGGTCCTTGCCGTCGCGGGCGATGTTGCTCGTGGCGGCGATGCGGCCGCGGGGGCGGTCACCCTGATCACCGTCGACCTCGGCGGGCCCGGAGAACGTGGCCCCGGCGAGGTTGTCGCGCTCGGGTTCGGGCTGGGGCCGGGTGGAGACCTCGATGCGCAGGAGCGTGCGGATGTAGTCCTCGTACATGGCGTTCACGAGGGCCTGGAAGGCGCGGTAGGCCTCCTGCTTGTACTCCACCAGCGGGTCGCGCTGGCCGAAGCCGCGCAGGCCGATGCCGGTCTTGAGGTAGTCCATCTCCTGGAGGTAGGTCATCCAACGCTGGTCGATGACGCGGAGCATCACCTGCTGGGAGAGGTCGGCCATGACGTCGGCGCCGAGGGCCTCCGAGCGCTGGGCGTAGAGGTCCGACACGTAGCCGCGGACGATGGAGAGAATCCGCTCGCGGTCCAGGTCGGCGTCGAGCTCGGGGGTGTCCTTCCTGCCGGTGAGCTCCTCGAGCCAACCGCGGAGGCCGTCGAGGTCCCACCCCTCCACGTCCTTGCCGGGGCAGAACTCGTCCACGGCGGTCTCGCAGGTCTGGTCGAGCACCTCCTGGACGTGGCCCACGAGGTCCTCGCCGTCGAGGATCCGGTTGCGCTCGGCGTAGATGACCTGGCGCTGCTGGTTCATGACGTCGTCGTAGTCGAGGACGTTCTTGCGCATGCCGAAGTTGATCTCCTCGATCTTGCGCTGGGCGCTCTCGACGGCCTTGGAGACCATCTTGGCCTGGAGCGGCATGTCGTCGGGCATGTCGTAGCGCTGCATCATGGCGCCGATGCGGTCCATGCGGTCGCCGCCGAACAGGCGCATGAGGTCGTCCTCGAGGGAGAGGTAGAACTGGGTNTCGCCGGGGTCGCCCTGACGGCCGGAGCGGCCGCGGAGCTGGTTGTCGATACGGCGCGACTCGTGGCGCTCGGTGCCGATGACGCAGAGGCCGCCGGCCTCCACCACGTGCTCGCGCTCCTCGGAGCACACGGCTTTGGCGCGGGCGAGGGCGTCGTCGCGCTGTTCCTGCGTGGCCTCCTCGAGCTCCACGCCCTCGGCCACGAGCATGTCCTCGGCGAGCACCTCGGGGTTGCCGCCGAGCAGGATGTCCGTGCCTCGACCGGCCATGTTGGTGGCGATGGTCACGGCGCCCTCGCGGCCGGCCTGGGCCACGATCTGGGCCTCGCGCTCGTGGAACTTGGCATTGAGGACCTCGTGCCTGATACCGCGGCGGTCGAGGGTGTCGGACAGGCGCTCGGAGCTCTCGATGNTCACGGTGCCCACAAGGACCGGCTGGCCCTTGGCGTGGCGGCGCTCGATGTCGTCGGCCACGGCGGCGAACTTGTGGTCCACCGTGCGGTAGATCTGGTCGTCGAGGTCCACGCGGCGCACGGGGCGGTTGGGCGGGATCTCCTGCACCGGGANCNTGTAGATCTCGCGGAACTCACCGTCCTCTGTCATGGCGGTGCCCGTCATGCCGGAGAGCNNGTCGTAGAGGCGGAAGTAGTTCTGCAGCGTGATGGTGGCCAGCGTCTGGTTCTCCTCGAGGACCTTGACGCCCTCTTTTGCCTCGATGGCCTGGTGCAGGCCCTCGGAGTAGCGGCGGCCCTCCATGATGCGGCCCGTNAACTCGTCGACGATCTTCACCTCGCCGCCCGTGACCACGTACTGTTNGTCGCGGTGGAACATGAACTCGGCCTTGAGGGCCTGCTGGAGGTGGTTCACCAGCTGGCCGGCCATGTCGCCGTAGATGTTGTCGATGCCGAGGCGGCCCTCGATCTTCTTGAGGCCCTCGTCGGTGGCCATGATGGTGTGCTTGGCCTCGTCGAGCTCGTAGTCCTCGTCGGCCACGAGGCCCTTCACGGCGCGGGCGAAGTCGCGGTAGATGGAGGCCGACTTGGTGCCGGCGCCCGAGATGATGAGGGGCGTGCGCGCCTCGTCGATCAGGATGGAGTCGACCTCGTCGACGATGGCGTAGTGNTGCCCGCGCTGCACGCGACGGGAGGCCTGGGTGACCATGTTGTCGCGCAGGTAGTCGAAGCCGAACTCCGAGTTGGTGCCGTAGGTGACGTCGGCCNCGTAGGCGGNGTGCTTGTCGCCCAGGGGCATGCCGTTCTGGAGCANGCCCACGTTCATGCCCATGGCGCGGTACAGGCGGCCCATCCACTGGGCGTCGCGGCGCGCGAGGTAGTCGTTGACCGTGACGATGTGGACGCCCTTGCCGTCGAGGGCGTTGAGATAGCCCGCGAGGGTGGAGACGAGCGTCTTGCCCTCGCCGGTCTTCATCTCGGCGATCATGCCGCGGTGCAGCGCGACGNCACCCACCACCTGCACGTCGAAGTGGCGCATGCCGATGACGCGCCCAGACATTTCGCGGACGGCCGCGAAGGCGTCGGGGAGCAGGTCGTCGAGGGACTCGCCGTTGGCACGGCGCTCCTTGAGCAGCGGCGTCATGGCCGCGAGCTCCTCGTCGCTCTTGCCGGCNTACGTTGGGGCAAGACCGTTGACGCGGTCGGCTATCTTTTGGAACTCCTTGAGCTCCTTATCGGATCCCATCGACAGGATCTTGGAGAACAGTCCAGCCATAGGCACCTACCCTTTGTTCTTNACGGGGCGCGGGGCCGATAGACGCCACACCGCCATACCACTATAGCCATAGCCGACGGGGCTCCGGCCGAGAGGGCGCTTCCGCGGCANTATTTCAAGCTTCATGCAGACTACCTTATTCCCCCTCGTAGTGCCATATTTACACACCTACAACAATCGATTATTCGACGGTCTGGCACAACCCCCTGATCCTCCGGTCGACCTCCCTCGCGAGGGCCGAGAGCTCGGGNCTCGGCGGCGCTCCGTAGACCCCCTCGACCGTCTTCGCGTGGTCCCGGCACACCTGGGCGGCCTCGGAGAAGCGGTGGGCGGCCATGAGCATGCGCACGTAGCAGGCCGCCGCGTCGTCCCTCGCGGGACAGAGGCCATGGGCCGCCTGGGCGAGCANGATGCCGTCGTGNTCGCGNGAGCAGGCCGCGGAGAGCGAGGCGCCCCGCACGAGGGCGTCCANATAACGGCACTCGAGGCGGTCTCGCTCCGCGGCGAAGAACTCCGCGGCAGGCCCCGTGTCGGGCACACGGAGGCCGCCGGAGTAGAGCGCCATGGCCTTCAGCGCGGCGTCGNCGCGCCCCTCGTCGGACCCTGNACCGAACACCTCGGCCAGCGCCGAACGCAGCTCGTCGATGTCGCACNCGNCGAGCGGCCCGGAGAGCGCCACGACGCCGTTGCGGCACGCGACCACCGGCTCGCCCTCCCGGGCCCGGCCGACGGCGCGACGTACGGCCGATGTCATCTGGTAGAAAGCCTGAAGGCAGGCCTCCTGGTCGCGATCGGGCCAGAAGGTGGGCAGGACCTCGTGGCGGTAGGCCCGGTGCCCCTCCCGGACGGCAAGGTACCCCATGAGCTGTGCGGACCCCCGCCGCCACGAGGACGGGGGCACCTCGCGCCCGTCCACCGTCACGCGGAGGCCGCCGAGCACCGACACCCGCACCCCGGGCCGCTCCCCCTCGGAAGCCGCGCGGTC